>JAGOIB010000107.1 GCA_017995875.1 Saprospiraceae bacterium | reverse complement strand
TCGGAGATGCAACAAGTTGTGGATACATGACATCTGTGTACTTTTCATCAGGATGTTCTTTCCTGAATTGAATTCCTTTTGACAACATATATCCCGTCTTTCGCACCCAATGTTGGGCTACCCTTTCAAGTGTTGTCTGATCGCTGAATATAGTCTGACTATGTGCCACCATACTTAAAAAAGATGGAAGGCTTTCCCTGATGTCCCTATGCGTCCAGATATAATGTACGCGTCCAAAATATTTCTTTGCCAGGTCCGGGAATTCCATATGGTGAGGACTTTTCAACACCCAACGTTTGGCGGGTCGTTGAAACTGCAGATACTTGAGCAGCTTCACCAGATATGCATAGGCTGGCGATTGATCCGTTTGTTCAAGCCAGGAAGCATATGAAGGAACATACATTGTCGCTTCAGGAGTGGTGCTTAAAAAAGTAGTATCCAACAGGAGGATATCCTCTTCCGGCTTTTCATACTCAACAGGATGAATGGAAAAAAAACCAGGCGCCATCAACCTTAATGCCTTCTCGCTTAAACGTGCTGCCTTTTTCCGTTGCTCTACTTCATTCGACTTATCACTTAACGGAACTGGATTGATCGCCTCCCAACTGAATATTACCCGATTGTCCGGATCAGCAGAAAGCAATCGTTGCAATTTTGTAGTACCTGTCCGTTGCAGACCACAAATCAATTGTACAGGATACAATTCTTGTTCAAGTATTTCAGGATGTTTTTTGAATCCTGCCTCAGCTCTCAACCGGATAGCCAGCAAACTCGTCATCCGTTGTTGAGTAATAAACCTTCCAACTGGATGTAACTGTGCCTCATGTTCTATCGCCTGTAGCAACCTATCCAGTGGCTCTTCCCAAAAATCGTTTCCGAATGATGTAAGCCCTGTTTGTTTCCTGGCTTTGTTGATGAGATGATCCTTATCAAGGTTGATTTTGGTACCAAGAAAATAGCTGCTCTTCCAGGAGCTATTGATCATGTTAAACCAAAAAGGTTTCTCATGAAAAGCTGAAGCACTAACCACGCGTTGATTACTCATGATTGGCTATCGATGATAATAAAACGACCCGGCAATCCGGTACAACTGCTTGTGCTCCATTCCGCAGACGATACCACCTCAGGCACATTGTTCCTTCGCTATGCTGACATGTATCGATCCAATTAGGCCAGCCTGGATTTGAATGTGCGACAACAATCTGTACACGACCATTCTGTTCCTTTACGGCAGTATGCTTGTTGATAGAAATCGGATGATACCTATAGTCAAGCGATTCCATCCAGTAATTATTCAATTGAAAATTCCATGTGTCACAATCCGGTGGTGTAAACTCAATGACCAATGCCTGATCAGGATTCAGCTTCCAGTAACTGTGATGATAGATTATACTTGCATCTCCCCCTGCTGCATTGGAAATGTCCGGATCAAAAATGGGCAACTGATTCGCGTGTTGCTTAAATCCATTGACCCACTTTGCAAACAGTATCGGAGCGCCTGCTGCAAACAACGCGGCTGTCGATAAACCTTTGTCAATTTTTTCAGGTGTGATAGCATCAGGAAATTTCCGGCCATCGAGGTTTTCAATTTTCAATTCAGCCGGCACTTCATTTTTCCTGTCCAGGAAAGTTTGCCTCACCATCAGCAGACTACTCGTGTCTTCGATCTTCAACCAGTTGTGTCCCTTTCTTTCCTTGCTCACGATAATTTCAAAACGACCATCCTCCTCAATGTGCAGATCCTTTCCTTCAAGCACACCACAAGGTGCCATTCCACCGGGCTGTCCATAGGTTCCATTTTGCGTAAAAAATCCCAGGTAGTCTATTGTATTTCTTTTACCTACGATGCGATACTCATAGGCTCCACTGATCTGTGCATTGAGATAATAATTATCCGGATTATCCGCTCCGAGTTTTACAGTTTCATGGACCATCCTTCGCAATTCAGGAAAGGCAACATCTCCATATTCAACATAGGCTTCAAGGGCTGCTCTCGTAAGCCTTGCGAGATATCGCACACCTTCTGCTTGCTGGAATGCATCTCGTGGAGTACCTGGATACACCAATGCCGCTCCTGCAGATTTCAGGTTATCACAAAATTCTTCCCATGCCTTGCCGGATGTTATCCTTTGGGCATGGATGTCTGCTTCCGTCTTTCCGGTTAGCCGCAGCCAGCCGATCCGGATAGACTTAAAGATTCGTAAAACAAAAAAGAGGAGCTTCCCCATAGTATATGCCTCCCAATGGACCGTCAACCAACAGTCATCCGGGTTATAAAAGTAAACATATGTGATTTGATGGAAAGATTATTGGTCTATGGGTAAATAGGTCAAAAGCTTAGGAGGTTAGGAGTTTAGAAGGTTATGGGTTATTGGTTTATAGCGTTTATTAAAAAAACCACAACGCCGTTGGATGGAGTTATCTCCGCCAACCAGCGAAGAGCAAGGCCCATTGGCATGGCGTAAAGGTAGCTGGCGGAGAAAACTCCATCCAGCGGCATATACAATTTTTATCTCCGTCAACCAACGAAGAGCAAGACGCAGTGGCAAAGCGTAAAGGTTGCTTACGGAGACACTTCGGCTACACTGAGCACAAGAAACTCCATCCGGCGACATGTACAATTTTCTATCTTTAAGCCACAAGGAAAGACTATGGAAATGGAAGAGGATTATATCAATCAGAACAGGATCAGGCAGATCTTATACTTGCTGGTCATCCTATTACTGGGTTATATGCTGGCAAGGCAATTGTCAGGCTTTATACCTGCGTTACTGGGAGCGATTACCTTGTACATGATCATGCGAAAAAGCATGGAGTACCTGGTCCTCAAAAGAAAATGGTCCAAGGGCCTTGCGGCAACCTTGCTGATGCTTCTCTCTTTTCTGATCATCCTTATACCCATTGGAGGGCTCATAGGCATGCTCTCCTCCAAAGTCAGTTACGCCATTGCTCACTCAAACGAATTGGTAGAAGCAATGAAGACTGTCCTCAGCCGGGTTGAAGAAAGATTAGGCCTGGAGTTAATCAGTCCGGAGAATATCAACAAGCTTGGTGGCTTCATCGCACAGACCATTCCGCAATTGGTGGGCGCTACATTCAGCACGCTAGGTACATTGTTCTTTATGTATTTCATATTGTACTTCATGTTGGTCAATGGCCGGCAGATGGAAGATGACCTGTATGAATATGTTCCTTTAAAAGATGAAAATGTAGATAAACTGAGCAATGAAATAGAAAACATGGTACTCAGTAATGCTATCGGCATTCCTGTGATAGCAGTGCTTCAAGGTATTGTAGCTGTAGTAGGCTATATCCTGATTGGTGTCAATGAACCCTGGTTTTGGTTTGTTGTCACGTGTATCACCGCCATGTTGCCTGTAGTAGGTGCGGCGATGGCGTATGTGCCGCTTGCGATTATCTTTTTTGCGAGCAACCAGATGTGGCAAGGTGTGTTTATGCTGATCTATGGATTTGGTGTGATCGGCCTGGTGGATAACATCTTCCGGTTTACTATCGCCAAGAAGATCGGAAATGTACATCCGCTGGTGACTGTTTTTGGCGTCATCATTGGATTACAATTATTTGGCTTTATCGGATTGATCTTTGGGCCATTGGTCATTTCGATTTTCATCTTGTTGTTGAAAATTTATTCAAACGAATTTTTCGTCAAGCAACGTGAAGCACCTAAGGTTGAAAAGCCTGCTCAATTACCCTGATATTCATAAGCCCCATTAATCTTTTTATGTGGAATACAAATACGATTTGGTTTGATATAACTGTTGTGGCCATCGTGCTGCTTCTTGGACATATCGCTTTCGGGCACTTTGAAGAAAGAAGTCCGAGGTGGAGAAAATTGCTGAAGGCAATAATCACATTTACACTGATGATTTCACTCAATCTGCTTTTCGGACGAACCGTAGCTTTGATTGTATTGGGGTTATGGTTGTTACCCGTCCTTTATATACATGGCATTCTTTTACCACGCAAAGGAGTCAATGGCTGGACCGGTGAACCAAAAGCGAAATACTATGCTCTTCGGGGATGGAGCACAGACATCTTCAATCAGGACCGGCAAGCCAATAAAACGGAATAAGCCTATTGCATAAAAAAACTGTACCTCCTGGCATGAAAAAAAGTACTGCAAAACTCCCTTCAGTAAAAAGTCTCCGTACCTGCAAGAACGGGCATCAATATTATAAAAGCAGCGATTGTCCTGTTTGTCCGATTTGTGAAGAAGCCAGAAAACCAAAGGATAATTTTCTTTCCATGCTCGCTGCACCGGCCAGGCGTGCTTTAGAAAACGAAAACATAACCACGCTGGAAATACTTTCTCAAAAAAGCGAATCATACCTGCTGAGCCTTCACGGTTTAGGACCAGGTACTATTCCGAAACTCAAAATGGTATTAGCTCAATCAGGTTTAGCTCTGTCAAAAAAATAAATAACAATTCTATTACATGGCAAAAACAAATCCGCTGTCAGACCACGACCAGGTCACCGAACACATACAAAAGCTTGAACCCGGCCTGGCTAAGACGGTAGAAGCCATCCGTAAAATAATCCTAAGTGTAGATCCCGAAATCGGTGACCGTATCAAATGGAATAATCCAAGTTTTTACTACACGGGTGATATGAAGCCATTCGATCCAAAAGAATATAAAAGGGAAATCATAGTGTTCAATCTTCACAAAGGGCGTATTATGTTGGTATTTCCAAGTGGTGCAAAGGTCAATGACAAGTCTGGGTTACTGGAAGGTGATTATAAAGATGGACGACGGACTTGTGTTTTTGCAGATCTGGATGATGTAAAAACAAAAGAAAAAGCCCTGAAGCAAGTGATCAGGACCTGGCTAACCATGATCGAAAAATAGGAAGCCCCTTTATATGCCTATACCAATTGGCCCTTATACATGACTAAAGCAAAACCGACAGGAAATACATTTTCCCGATTCTGGAAAGTAATAGGCCCCGGGTTGGTCACCGGTGCAAGTGATGATGATCCATCAGGGATTGCAACCTATTCACAGGCTGGTGCTCAATTTGGCCTTTCTACGTTGTGGACATCCATCCTTGCATTTCCCTTGATGGCTGCGATACAACAGATGTGTGCAAGAATCGGATTAGTTACAAACCAAGGCCTGACAGGCACTTTAAAAAAACACTATCCCAGACCTGTATTGTATCTCATGTTATTATTCAGCTTTCCTGCCATCATCATGAATATTGGAGCCGACATAGCTGGCATGGGCGCAGTTGGCAACCTGCTATTTCCTTCTATTGATGCTACTTTCTTTAGTGTCTTCTTTACCATTCTCCTTCTAGGGCTGATCATTTATCTGCCGTATACTAAAATTGCTGCTGTATTAAAATACCTGTGCATTGTGATGCTGGTATACTTTATAGTGCCGTTTCTATACAAGCAGGATTTTACCCTTATACTCAGTTCCACCTTTATTCCGACGATACGTTTTGAAAAAGATTTTATCGCAATCCTTGTAGGCATTCTTGGCACGACCATCTCACCCTATTTGTTTTTCTGGCAGGCCTCTGTCGAAGTAGAAGAGATGAAGCATAAGAAAACACACCTGATCGTCAATAAAAGAATCATCGATGAGATGAAACAGGATGTTGATTTTGGCATGACCTTTTCGGGACTGGTGATGTACTTTATTATCCTGACGACAGGCACCGTGTTATTTGCAGGCGGTGTCCATCAGATTGATACAGTTGAACAAGCAGCCGCAGCGTTAAAGCCTTTGGCCGGTGACATGGCCTATCTTCTCTTTGCTATTGGGATTATCGGAACGGGGCTCATTGCCATCCCTGTCCTGAGCGGCTCGCTTTCTTTTATTGTCACGGAAGCTTTTGGTTGGGAACAAGGCCTCGACAAAAAATTTCACGAAGCAAAAGGGTTTTACGTCATCATAGCCATCTCACTGATCCTTGGGCTCTCCTTAAATTACATCGGGATCTCCCCTATTAAAGCACTTATCTATACAGCTATCTTGTATGGCATCACGGCACCCGTCCTGATCGCCATCATCCTACATATTTCCAACAATAAGAAAATACTTGGAAAATATACAAACGGCCGGCTGACAAACATTTTAGGAGGACTTGCCTTGATCATCATGACCCTGGCTGCCGGGCTACTACTGTATTTACAATTTACAGGATCGTAGCAGCGGATGATATAATATGGATGTGATTATTGGTTCTTCTTGGCTTTGAAATCACCACGTTTCCATGCCTGGATAAATTCCTTCCAGGCGAATGCATTGAAGAGATTGATCGGCCTTATCTGGCCTTCGTAATAATAACTTTGGGACTTTTGCTTGAAGTAGAGTGTTTGATGCTCCACACCATCTGAAGGCAGATACTCTCTCAGCTCAGCCATGGATTTTTCAGAAAGATTTTCAGCGGCGATATCTTCGAGGTCATCGTGCACATCCATCGCGAGAAACTCCCTGGTAAAGAAATCAGGGTCGGGCCATGGATAGATCACAGCTTCAGGAAGCAGGATAGTGTCTTTGGTGATGATCTGAAATATCGTATACCTGTCTTGGGTCAGCGTATCAGGCACCTTGTAAAAGGCATCTTTAAAGCCCAGTACAGAGAAGACAAGCGTCTCATTGGTTCTAACCACGATCGAAAAGAACCCGGAAAAATCAGTATAAGTACCTCTGTTTGTTCCCTTTACAGCTACTACAGCGTATGGGACGAACATCAACCGGTCATTTTCCTCCGTTACTACCTTTCCCGAAATCTGGACAACTTTCTCATATTCCTTCTCTCCCTGCTGGGCACTCAGTCTGCTTCCCATCGAACAGGCAACCAATACACCAAGCAGAAAAAGCCTGTTCACAAAGGAGGATGAAGTTTTATAATTAGCCATAAGGTAAAGGTAGAGATTCAATCCAGTTTAACGCTTGGTGGAATAGTCAACATTCCATTATTGAACCAAATTAACGGCTTTTTAACGCACTATATTTCAGAAGCTCCAGATATCCAATGCCTGCTGTAGTACCTCCTCCATCCGGTCCACAAAAATAAAATTGACCCCTTGTATATATTCAGGTTTGATCTGATCCACATGTCGCTTATTGGCCGTCGAAAGGATGATATGCTTGATACCGGCACGTTTGGCAGCCAGTACTTTTTCCTTAATCCCTCCCACTGGCAATACCTTTCCGCGTAGTGTTATTTCCCCCGTCATCGCCAGATGGCTCTTCAC
>JAGOIB010000106.1:1942-7235 GCA_017995875.1 Saprospiraceae bacterium | reverse complement strand
CTAACTGCTAACTACTAACTACTCACTACTAACTCCCCAATTCACCTGCTCGTAACAAGTTTTAGCACGTTCAGTAAGTTCTGTTTTGCATGAATGTATTATTAATACGTGTTTTGGTATTGAATTTAATGCAGCTGCTCTATAAAACTGGTGTTGCAACAAATCAATCACTTCAAATACGCATGTAGCAAATGGAAAATAGATCGAAACGCCGGATTCTTGGTGAAGAAGTGCTCGAAGTTTTTCATCATGTGCTGACTCCATTTTTCGGTATCATCAGGTTCATTATTCTTCCTTTGCAAAATCTGTCTGTTAGGGTTTTATTAATCCCTGACCATTTAGAAAGTGGATTCCATATACACCTTGTTGGACGTAGATACTGGCTATTTATACTTTTGATAGGTATTTCAGCGGGTATGAATGCACAGACCAACGCAGATGAAGATTCCAATTCGGCTGAATGGAAGTTATGGAGCACAGCATCACTCGATATAGGATTTTCCAAAAAAGCTGATTTGTCTCTTGGTTATCTAAGATCTTATGCGCTTGGTCAAAATATGAAAAATGATTTCAATCAGGTTAGTGCCTCTTTCAGTTATGATATCACCAAACATATTGAAACCAAGGCAGGCTATATCCTGACGCAATCCCCAACATCAGGAAAAAGTACCAACCGCTATTTTCTGCGGACCATGTTCAGGATCAACCTGAGTGATAAGTTCAAATGGACCAATGGTGTGCAGGCCGAAAAACATTCGGTGAATGAACGGAAGTTTGATTACCGTTTAATTTTTATCACCAGGTTGGAGCTTCGTAAGCGACTTGATTTTCTTAGCTTGTCTCCTTCTGTTTCGTATTGGGTGTTCTACAATATTGGGGGTGCGACCATTCAGTATTTTGACCTTGAAGGCCATCCGACGGTGAAAGCTGCACCTGAAGGCATGCATAGGGCCAGACTTTGGCTCAATCTCAATAGTAAAATTTCAGATGCTGTGGCGGTCTCTATTTATTATCTCAGACAATTTGAATTTAATCTGGTAGGGCAGGATACCCGGATCAATGTAATGAATCCTGTGACCGGAAAGATTGCAAGGCCTTATAGTAATTATAATGTGGCCGGGATTACGTTGAAACTCAATCTTGATTTGTAAAATCTACTTCATATCTAAAAATCAACAACACATGGAAACGAGAATTAAAAAAACCTATGTATGCCGGAATATCTCCGACTTTAACTTATTGACCGATATTCCTCACCATTATGTTTTGCAGGTTGGTGATGTGGGTGTTTTCGAGGTCATACATATCGGCAAGCACACGCGTGTGCAGTCTGCCACACGGCAAAATATTACTATTATTGAAGGAGACCATGTTATGGCGGCATTTGGAACTCGCTATGCTACAGCGCAGATTGAAGGGTACGTGCCTGATCACGTTGATCAGGAATTACATATCCTGGGTGCAGGGGGTACCGTAGGCGTTGTCAAAAGTATGCACAGGAATTATGAAGACATAGGACCTACTACGTTGCGATTAGTAGGATTAGTTGTTGATCTTCAAGGGAAGGTGATCAATACAAAGCGTCAAGAGCATCGCAGGTTAGTAAAGTTTAACAGTCATCGGACTTCCTCCACAAAAGTAATTCTCTCGCTGGGCTCATCTATGGACAGCGGAAAGACGACTTCAGCTGCCTACCTGGTCCATGGTTTGAAGAAAGCAGGGAAGCGGGTAGCCTTTATCAAATTGACAGGTACAATCTATACAAAGGACGCTGATCTGGCATATGATCTGGGTGCTGACATATCAACTGATTTCGGTGAATTTGGTTTTCCTTCCACATTTATGTGTGGTGAACGAGAGCTTCTGGACTTGTATTCCTCCCTGGTATCCCAGGTCATGCCTTCTGATCCGGATTATATCGTAATGGAGATTGCTGATGGTTTGTATCAGCGGGAAACAAAAATGCTGCTCATGAATGCGGGCTTTACCTCTACAATAGATGGGGTCATGTTTTCTGCTGGGGATAGTTTGGCTGCGATTCAGGGTATTGAAATATTGAATAAGTGGGGTATCTACCCTGATTGCGTTGGAGGTCTGTTTACCACCAGTCCCTTATTGATCCAGGAAGTTAAAGAAAACACGTTCGTACCTGTGTATACGATACATGAATTAGCGCATGGGAATATTGCTACCGGGATATTTCAACGCAAGCTTGAACTTGTCAGATCAGGAGCCTGATGTATAGAAGGCAACTTGTTGAAAATATTTGTAACTGAATTTATCAAAGAAAAAGCGAATACATATGCACAACAGGTACATTGCCGATCACCTTCGAAAATATGCTTTTGTATTTTATGGGGTATTAGGGATTGGATTATTGAACAGCATGGTTACTTTCTTGTTGCCGGTCTCCATTGGCGAATTCTTTACACTTTATTATCATACGGATAGTACAAAGGGTGAGTTGCTCCATATGATGGGGATTCAATTCACAACGCTCAGCCAGTTCTCCCTGTTTTTTGTCATCCTACTCATTGCCAAAGGCATCTTGTCTTATACAGAAAGTTACTCGACCTTACGGCAGGGCGAAGATTTTGCAAGAGACATCAGAGAAAAAGTTTTCACTGCTCAAATGGCATGGAGTATGTCATCGATGCCTGAACATTCTTCAGGTAAGTACCTCCTGCGGTATAGCAATGACATGAAGAGTATTCAATTGTATCTGACCAAAGGTGTGATAGAAGGCTTTAGAAGCACTTTTTTCTTAATCATTGGGTTTTTGATGTTGTTCAGGATTCACTGGGGACTGACGTTAACTCTCCTTTCATTGTTGTCCGGAGTGATGGTGATGATGTACTTTTTTGCCGGACGACAATCAGACTTTATCAGGACCAGCCGATCTGCCCGAAGTAGCCTGCTCGCCTATGTGTCCCGTCAGTTTAGTCGCTTCAGAAAATTAAAGGAGAGGCAATTGGAGCGCGTTGCCGTTGCCGGGTTCAGAGAGAAATCCGGATCACTGTATGAAGCCAATATGAAGTATAATAGGACGGAAAGTATAATCCTGGCATCCGTGCCTGTCTTGATATTTACCATTACCGGTGTAGTATTATGGAGTATGGTATTTCTCAAGGGTGCCATCACTGCTTCAGAGGGATTGATGTTTGTGTTGATTCTGCTGATGATGGAAAGCGGTATGCGCCAGTTATTGAAAGTCCCGACATATCTCAATAAAGGAAAAATTTCGCTCTATAAGATCGATAAACTTGTTCTGGAGCCTGGCCCGATTCATAAACCGCGCCCTGATATACTCCTGAAAGCATCCTGAAGGTAGCAGACAACTTAAAAACTGCCAATCAACTGCCAACTACTAACTGCTAACTATTAACTTCTAACTTAACATTATTTGCTTGAGCCAATAAAAAGTCCTAATATTCGCAGGTGTGACGTACAGTTCCCGACAATTGTTTTTCCTAAGTGGTTGGTTTGGAACAGGTACAGATTTCATATACAAGAAATATATAATATGTTTTAGCCTGGATTTTCCAGTTACTATTTTGTTTTCTTCAATGCGATAAATTAAATTACATGAATAAAGGACTACAAACTCAGGACTATATTGTTTTCGCTTTATACTTTATAGCTGTGGCCAGTTATGGGCTATGGGTGTATTACAACAAGAAGAAGACAAAGACAACGTCGACTGAGTTTTTCCTGGCGGAAGGACAACTTACCTGGTGGGCCATTGGTGCATCCCTGATTGCTTCCAATATTTCGGCCGAGCAGTTTATCGGCATGAGTGGAAATGGCTTCCGTCTTGGTCTGGCCATTGCCAGTTATGAGTGGTTAGCCGCAGTCTCCCTGATCATCGTTGCGGTATTTTTCATGCCGGTCTATCTCAAGAATCACATCTTTACGATGCCCCAGTTTTTGAAGACACGTTATAATGAATCCGTCGCCATGATCATGGCGATCTTCTGGCTCTTCCTCTACATCTTCGTCAACCTGACGTCTATCTTATATCTTGGTACGCTGGCGATCAACAATCTTACAGGAGGGGAGGGTTTCCATCTCATCATGATTTGTCTTGCCGTGTTTGCTTTGATCATCACACTAGGTGGGATGAAAGTGATCGGATATACAGATGTTATACAAGTACTGGTATTATTGGTAGGAGGATTAATCACATCATATATAGCACTCACTGTAGTAAGTCAAAAATTTGGCTTAGGCTCTGACGCCCTGGCAGGTTTCAATCAATTGTTAAAAGTTGCCCCTGAGCATTTTGATATGATATTTGATAAGCCCGGTCCGACTTCCACACCCGAGCAAGTCAATCATTATTCAAGTCTGCCGGGTCTGGCCATGTTGGTTGCAGGTATGTGGGTAGCCAATCTCAATTATTGGGGATGCAATCAATACATTACACAAAGAGCACTTGGTGCTGACCTTAAGACAGCCAGGACGGGTATTCTATTTGCCTCTTTTCTCAAATTGCTGATGCCATTGCTGGTTGTATTACCAGGTATTGCTGCCTATGTCTTGTACCAGAATGGCGAATTGCAGGCACAGATGCTGACCAATGGTGAATTCCGTGAGGACAATGCCTATTCTGCGGTATTAGGTTTTTTACCAACAGGGCTCAGAGGCTTATCCATGGCTGCTCTCACAGCAGCGATTGTTGCTTCGCTCGCAGGTAAAGCAAACAGTATCTCTACGATTTATACACTCGATATTTATAAAAAATATTTTAACAAAGCTGCTTCCGACACCAGGATGGTATGGACCGGCCGCCTCATGGTGGTCACGTCGCTTTTAATCGCGATTGCGGTCAACTGGAATGATACACTTGGCATTGGCGGCAAAGGCGGTTTTGAATTTATTCAAAAATATACCGGGTATATTTCTCCCGCCATTTTCCCTGTATTCCTTTTTGGATTTTTCTGGAAAAAGACAACCTCCAATGCAGCCATCGCCGGTATCATAGGTGGAGTAATGCTCGCTATCTTGTTTGACAAATTCCTGCCCGGTATCGCAGGCAATGATACATGGTTGTACACTGCTTATACAAATGGTAAAGGGGGTTTTGAAATCCCATTCCTCATTCAGATGGGTTGGGTATTTTTCTTCACTACAATACTGATCATTGTTGTAAGCCTTCTCGACAAGAAGGGCAGAGCAAATGTAAATGCACTACAGGTCGACAAGTCGATGAACAAGGTTTCAAACACACACCTTGCCATGATCGTTATTATCCTGTTGCTCGTTGCTGTGATCTACGCAAGGTTCTGGTAAT
>JAGOIB010000106.1:0-1842 GCA_017995875.1 Saprospiraceae bacterium | reverse complement strand
GTCAATCGTCCCGACCCAACCTTTTCTAATACAGCAACTGTCTTTTGGAATATCTGTTAAAATTCCAAATCGATCCGTATGCAAAAGACTTTTACACGTAATGTATTCTCACTTTTATATCTCTATGTTTGTTTTTTTCTAAGTCCTGCCATCGGTCAACAAAACGGGGGCTTTGAATCCTGGTCGCCTTCCGGAAGCCCACCACCTTTTGACTGGATGTATCCTGCAGGCTGGACTACTACAAATGCTGCCACTGAATTTATCACCTCCGGCGTCAAAAGAAGTACGGATAAACATGGTGGCTCCTATGCAGCACAGATCCAGACACTCAATATTTTCGGTACACTTACACGATCGCAATTAGCGCTGGGGAATTGTAAGATCAATTTTCCGGAGTATAAGCTGGAAGGAAATACAGGAGGTGACCTGCTGACAATGATCCCACATCAGGTTTCATTTTTCTACAAACTCACCATCGGAGATCCTGCTGAATATGCAATAGCAGATGTGCTTATCAAAAGGGCTTCAGGTCAAGCCATTCCAGATACAGTCTTTTATGCTTCTTTCCACTTGCAAAGTGCAGCAACGTATACAGAGGTAAATATTCTTATTCCAAAACAGGGTATTAACATCGCCACGGATTCAATCGTCATTGTTTTTTCCAGCAATGATACCAATGAAGTCGCCACAAATCTTTTATATGTGGATGATGTATCTATAGATTTTGCCAGCAACAATATTCCAATACCACAGGATGAAATGGCGTTGACTGTATTTCCGAATCCTCTCCATGCCGGCCAATCACTGACCATCAATCATCCAGGCAACGTTTTTCATGATGTACTGATGATTGATAATTCCGGCAGAATCATCGAAGGGTGCTTTGACCTCTTTCAGGATGGAGATAATACAATACTCTCCGGCATCCCTGCTATCCCCGGATTGTATAATCTTATCATTGACGGGAGGTATGGCGCAGGAGTTGTGGTGCAAGATTAACTATATATATGGATTAAAAGAAAAGTAGGGACAGGTCGCGACCTGTCCCTACCATATTCTTTATTTGTTGGGGTCTTTTTTAAACCCTATTCGTTTTCTTTCCTGGATTTCAGTTTCACGGATATCCTTCTGAAGCAGGAAATTGATAGCGTCGTAGACGTCTTTGAATTGTTGATCGTATCTATCTTCCAATTGCTTCAGTTTGTCGGTCAGATCTTTGTGGGATAAGGCGTATTGTCTCATGAAGACAAAAGCGCGCATAATAGCGATGTTCACTTCGACAGCTTTTGGGCTATTGAGTATGCCGGAAAGCATGGCAACTCCTTGTTCTGTAAAGACAAATGGCTTTAAACTTTTTCGCCTGAACTTTTGGGATGAGGTCACAATTTGTGACCACATCGGATCGTGCATCGACTGGTCAACCTGAAATGTATCCCATTCAAGTTCAGTTAGTTGGAACATAAAATCAATTGGGAATCGATCTATATTTCTTTTGACAGCTTGATTCAGGACTTTAGTCTGAACCTCATACAAGGTTGCGAGATCAGCGTCAAACATGACCTTAAGTCCTCTGATCTCATAGATCCTGGACTGGATTGTTTTCAATTCCATGGCGAATTATTTCTGGTGAAGAAATCAAAGGAAAGTTAAGGTATTTGAAGTATCAAATGCAATAGCATTTCTATCGGATATGCAATTATGTTCCTCAGGGCAGCCTTGATGTATAACCAAAATATCATCCAATAGAAATCAACCAATTCAAAGGGAGAGCGGTCATCCTTTAAGAATATGGTGGATGTCCTTGATGAAATGCTCATCAATGATGTCAAACGCTATGCAATC
>JAGOIB010000105.1:4892-7294 GCA_017995875.1 Saprospiraceae bacterium | reverse complement strand
GGGCTTGGCATTGCTGAAGCAATGGCTAAGCAACACATGAAAGTAGCTATCACCAGCCGTCATTTTGATGAGGCCCAGGCTGCAGGTAAACACCTTATCAGCCTTGGTGCTGAAGCGGTGCTGGCCCTGGAATGCGATGTTAGGGATTGGGAGGCGCAGCAGAATGCAGTAGCTGAAGTCATCAAAGCATGGGGTCATTTGGATGTTGTCATTGCCAATGCTGGTGTAGGTTATTTTGCCCCTATCGATAAGATGTCGCACGAACAGTGGCATGATATCATCGATACAAACCTCACGGGTGTTTTTTATACACTGCAGGCATCCGTAGAAGCATTGAAAGCAAGCAAAGGATACCTGATTACATTGGCGAGCCTCGCAGGAACTAATTTTTTCGCGAATGGCGCTGCATACAATGCAAGCAAATTTGGATTGGTTGGTTTTACTCAGGCGGCGATGTTGGACCTCAGGCCATACGGTATCAAAGTCAGTACGATTATGCCGGGATCAGTCGCCACCTATTTTAATGGCCACGTGCCCAGTGATGCAGATGCCTGGAAAATCCAACCGGAGGATATCGGTCAGATGGTGATTGATCTGTTGAAAATGAATCCACGTACACTGCCGAGTAAGATTGAAGTGAGGCCAAGTATGCCGGGATAGAGCGTGATCCTCCTGTATCCTGTCCAACCGCAGATTACATCAGATTGCGCAGATTAACCAGATTAGTAAATTGCTCAGGTTAATCAGATTTGCATATTAATTAGGTTATTTCGGGATTTTGAATTTATGGTTGATAAGTCTTTTAAATTGAAGACTCTTGCTTCCAAAATTAATAAGCAAGCCAATTTCTAGATTGTATGCTTCAAGGTAATTAATAGCCAGTGATTTTGTTTTCAACTGGTAGGAATGAGTCTTGTTCATGTCCCAAGACATGAGCTACGATCAATAGTCCTGTTGAAACTATTTGAAAACTAAATTGTGGGAAAAGGAATCACATCTGTAAATTTATTTTTCACTATTACCTGCGGGAATTGTAATCTGCTCCATCTGTGTAATCTGCATACCCTAGGGTAATCTGGTCCATCTGTGTAATCTGAGGTAATCTGCTGTAAAGACAAGGGGAAAAGGCAGTGGACTAGTAATTTCTCTTACCAATGCACTGCCTTATGAATGGGAGTTTTTGGTAGTTACGCCGACTTAAAATATTTATACACCATCCCTGCCACTGCAGCGCCGGCAATTGGTACTACAATAAACAGCCATAGTTGAGCCAGTGCCCAGTCTCCGACGAATAGCGCCTGGCTGATACTTCTTGCAGGATTGACAGATGTATTGGTGACCGGAATGCTGATCAGGTGAATAAGGGTCAGTGCAAGCCCGATAGCAATACCTGCAAATCCCTGTGGTGCTTTAGCATCAGTGGCACCAAGAATCACCAGCAGAAACATAAAGGTCATCACAAATTCGCAAACGACGGCGGCCATCATACTGTATCCACCAGGTGAGTGATCATCATAGCCATTGGCAGCAAAGTCCCCGATCGCTGATCCATTCCCGGTGGTGATCACGTAAAGAACACCGGCGGCGGCAATAGCGCCAAGAATCTGTGAAATAATGTAAGGCAGTACTTCCTTTCCCGTAATACGTCCTCCCATTAGCAATCCTATCGTCACGGCAGGATTAAGATGGGCTCCCGAAATATGTCCAAAAGAGTAAGCAATAGTCAATACCGTCAACCCAAATGCCAGGGAAACACCTAATAAGCCTATACCTACATCAGGAAATCCCGCGGCCAGGACTGCACTTCCGCACCCCCCTAATACAAGCCAAAATGTTCCTATAAATTCTGCAAGGTTTTTTTTCATGGTGAATGATGTTTTGTTTTGAATATGGTTTATGTTTTTCAGAATAAGATGAAATATAATATTTGTCGTAGACACTTTGGGCGTTTGTAGAAATAATGCTACACAGATTACACCAGATTAAGCAGATTCACCAGATTAGTTATTTTGCCACTTTGAATTTTGGATTGATCAGTCTTTTAAATTGTAGGCTTTTACTTCCAAAATTGATCAGTAATCCTATTTCAAGATTGTATGCTTCGAGGTAATTAATGGCCTGGTTCAGATGACCGTCATCCATTTCACGAACAGCCTTTAATTCGGTTGAGATATTTTTTTCCACCAGGAAATCCACGCGTCGGGTACTGATGAGTCTTCCTTTGTAATAAACCGGCATTGCAAATTCCCTGTTAAAGGGCAATCCCTGAATTTGCATTTCAATAGCCATAGCTTTCTGATAAACAGACTCCTGGAATCCATTGCCCAAAAATTTGTGGACTTCCATGGCACAGCCAATAATTTTACGCGTCACTTCCGTGTACTTAAAATCTTCATACATAT
>JAGOIB010000105.1:2172-4792 GCA_017995875.1 Saprospiraceae bacterium | reverse complement strand
GTAATCTGCGGTAAAGACATGGGGAGAGAGGGTATTCTCAACTTTTATTACCTTGGACATCCTGCAATCAATGTCAAGTAAATGAGAATTATGAATCTGTTTCTACGATTTTTATTGGTCCACTTTATACTGATATTATCATTTCCACTTTTCAGCCAGTCTAGAGAAGTCATCACCTTACACTCCGGCTGGAAGTTTGCATTGGGTCCACAAACCGATGCTTTCCGAACCGATTTCAACGATGCAAAATGGCAAACGATTTCTGTTCCTCACGATTGGGCTATCGCAGGGCCATTCAATCCGGATGGTGATGGCAACACAGCCAAGCTCCCATGGAAAGGCGAAGGATGGTACAGGTATACTATGAAAATGCCGGCTACATATGAAGGCAAACGACTGCTTCTCGTCTTCGATGGCGTGATGGCTTTCCCCGAAATCTATGTCAATGGCACACTGGCTGGAAAATGGGATTATGGATACAATTCATTTTCTCTTGATATCACAGAGCTCGTCACGTTTAATAACAAAAATGTAATCGCTGTACATGCTGATACCAGAATGCATGATAGCCGTTGGTATCCAGGGGCAGGTATTTATAGAAAAGTGCAACTGATAGCAGTGGATCCTATCCACGCACAACTCTGGGGGACACAAGTCACCACCCCAATTGTAAAATCAAATTATGCCAGCGTCAATATCATCAGCACCATAGTAAATCAAACAGGAAAAGGCGAGGATGAAATTATTGTAGAACAAACCATATTGAGTCCTGGTGGCATTCCGATTGCCACTTCCGAAACAATGGGTAAAATGAAGTCAGGATCTTCCAAAGATTTTGAAACGACACTGATACTCACCAATCCGCAACGTTGGGATATCTATCATGGAGCTATGTATAGTGTCGTGACTAAAGTTAAAAAAGGAGATGTGGTGCTCGATAGCTATACAAACAACTTTGGTGTACGTACGATCCGCTTTACGGCCGATGATGGATTTTATCTCAACGACCGCCGTGTACAATTGAAAGGCGTCAATCTCCACCATGATCAAGGCCCATTAGGTGCTGCTTTCTATCCAAGAGCGATGGAGCGTCAGTTACAACTCCTGAAGGAAGCCGGATGCAATGCTATCCGCACCAGTCACAATGTACCTGCGCCCGAACTCCTTGATCTGTGTGATAAGATGGGCATCCTCGTGCTGGATGAAATATTTGATAAGTATGACCGCAAAGCAGACATACCTGAAGGTGAAGATTTTGAACCCTTCGCTGAACGGAATGTCAAAAACTGGATCATGCGCGATCGCAATCACCCTTCCATTTTCCTGTGGAGTGTCGGCAATGAAATAGGTGATGTGCAATGGAATAAGAACGGTGGCTTTGCAAAACTCCGCACGATGGTCAATGCCGTATTGAAATATGATCAAACGAGACCAACTACGTTGGTGTGCGATAGCCGCAATAGCGCAAGTCTTCGTCATTTTGACTTTTACGATGTGCATAGCTGGAATTACGGTCGTCGATATGACCTGGCGCGTCAGCTTGAGCCAAACAAGTCCGTCATTATTTCAGAATCTGCTTCTACAGTAAGCACAAGGGGATTTTACGAAAGGCCATTGCCAGATAAGAAAACGGAGTTCACCGAATCACTTCAGGTCAGTTCATATGATCTGAATGCACCGGAATGGGCCGAGATTCCTGATGATGATTTCATGTGGCAACAAGATGAAAATTATGTCGCCGGAGAATTTGTCTGGACAGGATTTGATTATCTCGGTGAGCCTACACCTTATGATAACCAATCCGTCAAAAAAATGGGCATGACAGATAAAGAAGCTTCCGTCAGTTCCTATTTTGGGTTTTTTGATCTTGTGGGCTTGCCTAAAGACAGGTATTATCTCTACAGGAGTTATTGGAATCCTGAAGTAAATACTGTCCATATTTTGCCGCACTGGAATTGGACTGAAATGGAAGGCTATACCATTCCTGTATTTGTTTATACCAATGGTGATTGTGCAGAACTTTTTCTCGGTGGGATTTCATTGGGTATGCAATGCAAGAAACCTGATTCTCCAATATCAGTAGAGCGTTTTCGCCTGATGTGGAATGATGTGCCTTATGTGCGTGACGAGTTAAAGGTTATAGCATACAAAGAAGGTGTGCAGATAGGCGAAAGCGTCATGAAGTACGTCGAAGACCCATATGAAATTAAATTAACCCCAGATCGAACGATCATCACTGCGGATGGCATGGATTTAAGTTACATCACGATTGAAGCGCTGGACAAGAATGGAAATACATGTCCTTTGGCCGACAACAATATTGACCTTAAAGTGGAAGGGGCGGGCATCATAGCTGGTGTTGGGAACGGAAATCCTCAATCAATGACGTCCTTTCAATCCAGCCAGATAAAGCTGTTTTATGGAAAAGCAATGTTAATTTTACGCTCATCGTCAACGAAAGGTTCCATCCAGGTATCTGCAACATCAAAAGGGTTAATGGAAGATAATGTCACCATCAAAACCGAATAAATCAAATACTCAATCGTATCCAATACTGATAGTAATTATACTCATGAGAATATATCTACCTAATTCATTCTGCACTTCCGCCTTTTTGGCC
>JAGOIB010000105.1:0-2072 GCA_017995875.1 Saprospiraceae bacterium | reverse complement strand
CAGGATGCAAGCGTTGAGGTTACCGCAACGGTTCAGGCGAATCCTCCACGCATAACGCTCAATTGGGTTCCAAACGCGAATGCTTCACAACATCTTGTTTACCGGAAATCTAAAACTGCAGCTTCATGGGGTCTGATTATTGGTACACTTGACGGTACTGCAACACAGTTTATTGATAGCACTGTCAATATTGGTACTTCGTATGAGTACCGAATCCAAAGACAGTCAACCAGTTTCACTGGATTTGGTTACATCTATTCAGGTATTGAAGTTCCTGCTATAGAAAAAAGAGGGAGGATAATCCTGGTCATCGATGAAACATTCAGCGATTCACTATCCGCAGAAATCGAAAGACTGAAATCAGATCTCGAAGGAGATGGATGGAGTGTAGTACCCATCTATGTCTCGAGGACAGCAGATGTCAAATCTGTGAAGGCATTGATCGTAGGTGCCTATAATCAGGATAATGTTAATACCAAAGCGGTATTTTTATTGGGGCGCGTTCCGGTCCCGTATAGTGGCGATATCAATCCGGATGGCCACACGGATCACCGAGGTGCCTGGCCGGCAGACGTGTATTATGCAGATATGAATGGCAACTGGACAGACATTAATGTCAATGATGCAAGTGCCACGGATGTGCGCAACCGTAATACGCCAAAGGATGGAAAATTTGATCAAAGTTTGTTACCAAGCGATGTAGAGTTGCAGATCGGACGTGTTGATTTTGCCAACATGCCCTCTTTTGCTGCGACAGAGCAACAATTACTGAAAAATTATCTTGATAAGGATCATGCGTATCGGCATAAACTTTTTACAACAGTTCATCGTGGTGTCGTGGATGATAATTTTGGTTATTTCCAAGGGGAAGCCTTTGCATCAACAGGATGGAAGAATATGGGTCCTTTGGTAGGATCTGAAAATGTGGAAGCCAATGATTATTTTCTGACGACTGCAGACAGTAGTTATCAGTGGGTGTATGGTTGCGGACCAGGATGGTTTCAGGGTGCTGGTGATGTAGGGAGTACGACTGATTTTGCCAATTCAAATCTTAAAGGGATTTTTTCTATGTTGTTTGGCAGTTATTTCGGAGACTGGGATTCACAGGATAATTTCCTTCGTGCACCATTGGCGCAAGGACTCACATTGACTAACGCATGGAGTGGTCGTCCTCATTGGATGTTCCATCACATGGGATTAGGGGAAAATATTGGATATAGTACCCGTATTTCGCAAAACAACAGTAACCTTTACTTTGCAAGTAATGGTGCAAGGTTTGTTCATATCGCATTGATGGGCGATCCAACATTACGTAATGATGTTGTTGCCCCTGTCAGTGATGTAACTGTGACAAAAGATGATTTCAATCATTTGGTGACATGGTCGCCTTCTGTGGATTCTGTTATTGGTTATAACATCTATGTTAAAAGTCAATTGGATGCTTCATATGTTCTGCTCAATAGTGAACCTGTGAAGGTTAATAGTTTTTTACATAACTGTGTGGATGGAGATGGCCTTCTCAAGTATATGGTCAGGGCAGTTGTATTGCAGGAATCACCCAGTGGAACTTATTACAATCTCAGCCAGGGTATGACAGATACTGTTACAACAACGGAGATACCTGTCGTGGGAGCCCTTGCTTCATGGATGATCAACGGCAGTGAGGTGGCATTTACCAATCTATCGATCAACGCCACTTCCTACGAGTGGATTTTTGGGGATGGCCAAACCAGTACGGAAGCAAATCCTGTGCATACCTACCTGGATGGTTATTTTACAGCAACACTTATCGCATCCAATGCGTGCAATGCCGATACTTTTTATTTTGACCTCAATATTTTCACCGGCGTTAAAGATATCACCGATGATCCCTCTATATTGCTTGCACCCAATCCATCTGATGGTAAGTTTGTGCTGAGTTGGGATGATGTTACTGCTTCTATTGATGTAAGCATGTATTCCATAACAGGTGAATCTGTTTATAAAAATACTGGTATCAGTAACCACACATCAATTGATTTGTCGGCATTGGCCTCAGGCGTGTATGTGATGCATATTGTGAAGGAAGGGGT
>JAGOIB010000104.1:5397-7369 GCA_017995875.1 Saprospiraceae bacterium | reverse complement strand
GGCTTCACATAGGCCGGGCTGCTGGTGAGAATGGCCGAAACACCAGTGTGGTTAAATGACTTTAGTTTTTCACAAACCTGTGCTGTATTGTTACCACCGAAATGACCGGCAACAACCGGCACCCGACCGGCGACTTTCGCAACAGTGTATTGTATCACTTCATTTTGTTCGGCATCGGATAAACTTGTTGCTTCACCTGTTGTGCCAAGAGAAACAATGTATTCCACACCACCATGGATGACATGTTCGATCATGGCTGATAAACCGTCCTTGTCTATCAATCCGTTTTTAAAAGGTGTAATCAATGCTACACCTGTTCCAGAGGGGTCAAAATGTGCCATATACGCTTGTCAATAAATCTTCTGCAAGGTATGCATTAGTTCATGTATCCACTCCTTGAGCGTAGCGGATGATCCCGCATCCAGGCAGAGATCATAGGGATTTTGTTGTTGTTGAAAATACCAGGGACCTATCCTGAAGGAAGCCTTGGAAAGCGACGCGATATAATCGAGTGCCTTGTAATTGTGATGGATAGACATATTGATCAGCACATCAAAAGGCTGCTCTATAAACGCATCCACCACAGGGCTGCGGGGAATCATAGAAACCTTTGCTAATTCAGCAGACGTGAAAATTTCAAAAGGCATGGATAGTCCTTCTGATTTCCCTTCCAAAAACCCCAATACTTTGACACGATGGCCTTCTTTACGAAGCTGATCTGTATACGCAATCACTTCATGACGGTGTTCAGGGATGCCTGCATCCAGCAAAATGCCAAAATGATTTTTCCGGTCTTTTTTAAATTGTGAGGACCTGATTGTTGCCCCGCTTAACCTTTTCTTTTTTTCCCTTTCAAAAAAGTATGTCCTGATGGATTCTAGCATAGAGCCTTTACTTGATCACTGCGTCAAACAAGGTTAACGTGTTTCTTCGGTGTCAGATTTTACTTTGTATCGACCCATCGCAGAATATTTTTCAATGCGCTGGTTGATACGTTCTTCGGGTTTGAGTTTTTTGAGCGCCTTCAATTCTGTTTTGATGTGTTTGGCTAAAGCAATCGCCATAGCGTCTGGATCATTATGTGCGCCACCCAATGGTTCTTTGACGATACCATCAATCAAACCAAATTCAGCCATATGATCCGCTGTGAGTTTGAGTGCTTCTGCCGCTTTCTCTTTAAAATCCCAGCTGCGCCAAAGGATCGAACTACAGGATTCAGGTGAGATGACCGAATACCATGTGTTCTCCAGCATAAATACTTTATCTCCAAGGCCTATACCAAGAGCACCACCTGAGGCACCTTCGCCAATGATATAACAAACAATAGGCACTTTGAGCTGTGTCATTTCCAGAAGGTTCCTGGCGATAGCTTCAGCCTGGCCTCTCTCTTCAGCTTCCAATCCGGGATATGCTCCGGGTGTATCAATAAGTGTAACAACAGGAATATCAAATTTTTCGGCCAGCTTCATAAGACGAAGTGCCTTTCTGTATCCTTCCGGATTGGCCATTCCAAAATTGCGGTACTGGCGCATTTTTGTATTGGCACCTTTCTGATGACCGATAACGAGCACAGTCATTCCATCCAGCTGTGCAAAACCACCGATGATCGCTTTATCATCATGCACAAATCGGTCACCATGCAATTCAATGAAATTGGTGAACATCTGCTGGATATAAAACAGGGTGTAAGGCCTCTCCGGATGTCTGGAGAGTTGCACCTTTTGCCAACCACTCAGATTACTGTAGATCTCCTTCTTGGATAGGATGATCTTATTTTCCAGGTCTCGTATGGCCGCACTTACATCTACATCCCCCTGGGCTTCTATCTGCTTGATTTGGGCAAGCTGATCATAGAGACTTTCAAGGGGTTGCTCAAATTCAAGAAACACCATAAGCTATTGATTGACAGGCCTTAAGATGGAGGAGTAGTAAGGCGAGTAGACAAAGGTAAATAAAAAGGTGGAATGGCGGA
>JAGOIB010000104.1:0-5297 GCA_017995875.1 Saprospiraceae bacterium | reverse complement strand
GTCTCTACATGAAATAATTGTCAATCCCACACATCCTCATACTCAACTCCCAAAGCTGTTTTCCCAGTTCAGGATTTTGCGCTGATTTGAATACTTCTTTCACCTGACATGATTCCCAATATTTACCGCTGATATGCTGGACCGAAGGATCTGTTGCACAGAATACTGAAGTCCTTGCTCCTTCTGCAGGTGTTTGTCCTTTGCGTCTTCTGAATTTCCAGGCAACGGTATGCAACCATGATGTGTGTTTCAGGCCTATATCCGTTTTTACCAAACCTGGGGATGCAGCATACGTGGTGACATTTGCATCAGGCATTTGTGTACTCAGTTCGAAGGTGAAATAAATATTAGCGAGTTTGGATTGACCATTGGATTTAAGACCGTGATAATTTTTTGAGTACCCTGGATCATCAATGTTGATCTTACCATAGGAGTGTGCATTACTGGCTACATTGACTATTCTTCCATGTTCAGCTTTTCGTAATGAGGGATATAACATGTGTGTCATCAGAAAATAGCTGAGGTGGTTGGTAGCGAATACTGTTTCGATACCTTCTCTGGTCAGGATAAAATCTGACATCCATGTACCAACATTATTGATCAATCCGTCGATGACCGGATGCTTTTCTGTAATCAATTTTCCTGCATTTCGGATATCTTCCAACAGGCTCATGTCAGCGAGGTAATGTTCCAGATCTGCTTCGGGATTGCTCGCAAGTATATTCGCTATGGCTGCATTTCCTTTCTCCTCAGAGCGGGTGATTAATAAAACTTTAGCTCCTTGTGCAGCTAATGATCTGGCCGTTTCGAGCCCGATACCCTGGTTGGCCCCGGTGACGACATAGATTTTCTTGTTCAAGTGTATCTCTGTTGAATAAGTTGCAAAACTAATGAAAACGTGAGAACGTGAGAGCGTAAGAGCGTAAGAGCGTAAGAGTGTAAGAGGTGTGAGAGGGTGAGAGGGTGAGAGGGTGAGAGGTGTGGGTTTTGAGAGTGTGTATCATATTTCAAGAAACTTCAGGGAATTAGGATTTCAATGCCCCATCGGGGCAAAAGGTTGGTAACAACAAATACGCGAAAATCACTTCATGGGCCGTAGGTCCACAACTTCTGTCTATTGAAAAAAATTATCGCTATTTGAAGATTTCAATCTTCAAATCAATATAACAGAGCTGTTGCTTTCTGATTATCTGTGAGAGGCGGTCTTTGACCGCCAGGCATTATCAAAACTCACGACTCACGATTGACGACTCACGATTGACAATTGACAATTGACAATTAACAATTGACGATGCGCGGTCGCAAAAACGCATAAATCGCCTCTCTACCAGTTTCTCGAAACTCGAAACTGTACACTCGAAACTCACAGAACGCCGGTTCTTCCTCCATCAACCGTAATCTGCGTCCCTGTGATATACGCTGCTGCTGGCGAAGCCAGATAAGCCACGGCTGACGCAATTTCTTCCGCTGTACCAAAGCGTTTCATTGGAATTTCGGCAAGCATTTCGGCACGTATTTCTTCAAGGCTTTTTCCTTGCTTGTCAGCTTTGTTGGAAATGATAGCATTCAATCGGTCTGTCTCTGTTGCGCCAGGTAATACATTATTGACAGTGATATGATATGGGGCTAATTCAGTCGCTAATGTTTTTGACCAATTGGCTACTGCGGCCCTAATCGTATTTGAAACACCAAGCCCATGCAGCGGTTGTTTGACAGACGTAGAAATAATATTAATAATGCGACCATAGGCGACCGACTTCATGCCCGGTACAATTAATTGCGCCATGAGATGATACGCAAGTAAATGTTGCTCAAAAGCTGTTCTGAAAGCTACAATATCGGATGCCAATAATGCTCCCGCGGGAGGGCCACCGGTATTGTTGACCAGGATATGAATCTTATGCTGTGTCACCAACCCGGTAATTTTCTGATGCAGGTCAGGATGATTGGAAGTATCCGCGATGATAAAACCATGTTCCTGACCCGATTCACGATGCAGTTCTTTCAAAGCACCATTCAAAGCATCAGCATTCCTTGCCAATAAGGTGACATTAGCACCCTGGGCCGATAATAGGACAGCTGATGCTTTTCCGATACCGCTACTGCCGCCACAAACCAATGCATTTTTCCCTTTTAAATTAAGGTCCATAACTCAATATATTTTTACTATCCCCGTAGGCTCTTCTTGGCTGCGCTGAGGGATTGACTACCTTCGTACCTCCAAAAGTCAGACTTATGGCACAAGATATAATCATTGCTTCGGATCGCGCCCAACCCCTTGGACGCTACCCACATACCCGGCGGATCGGAGACTGGGTTTTTGTGTCAGGCACCAGCTCAAGAAGGCCGGATAATACATATGCAGGTGCAGATCAAAACACGGATGGCCAATGGATACTCGATATCAAAGTTCAAACCCGGGCAGTTCTGGAAAATATAAGCCATTACCTTCAACTCAATGGGGGAGATCTGCAGCATCTGGTCGATGTCACCGTTTTTCTTAAAAATATGGCCGATTTTGATGCCTACAACGAAGTATATAATTCCTTTTTCTCCTCAGCCGGCCCTTGCCGCACGACTGTAGAAGTATCGGATCTTCCGAGACCACAGATATTGATAGAAATAAAAGGAACCGCATTTATTGAGGATCAAAATCTGAAGCTTGAAGAGATACCTTCGCTCCATTCAACACAAGAAAATACATCCGCCAGCAAGGAAACTAATTGAATTCACTAGTCGTATCTGCGCAATTTTTTTTTAATAATACATCTGCGTAATCTGCGATCCAAACAATATCACAATGTCTGAAAAATTTACCTCCGTACACTATCATTCATACCTTGAACTTGACAAGGTCCTTAATGCGCAGCATCTGCGTTCTGCAGATTTGGAAAAAATACCGGCACATGATGAAATGCTCTTTATCATCATGCACCAGGTATATGAGTTATGGTTTAAACAGATCATACACGAACTCAAATCCATCTCACAGATGTTTGAGGGCGATAGGATGGATGAGCGTGAGATATCAATTGCAGTTGCGAGACTCGAGCGCATCATTGAAATACAAAAACTGCTGATCGAACAAATCAATGTCATGGAAACGATGACAGCGATGGATTTTCTTGATTTCAGACAATACCTTTTTCCGGCTAGTGGATTTCAAAGCCTGCAATTCAGGATCGTGGAAAATATGCTGGGCCTGAAACAAGAGCAAAGGCTTACGTACAACAACCTACCCTATGATGTAGTATTCTCCGGGGAGCAAAAAGAAATCTTAAAAGCCAGCATGGAGCACAAATCGTTGCTCGTAAATGTTGTCGAGTGGCTGGACCGTACGCCATTTCTGGAGGTAGATAGGTTCAATTTTCTCGAGGCGTATAAAACAGCGGTGGAGAACATGCTGCAAAAAGAAAGAGATGCCATTTCGGCAACAGATATGCTGACCGATGAAGTGAAAAAGCAAAGACTGACGATGGTGGGTGATACGGGCACTTATTTTAAAGCCGTATTTGATCCGGCTACATTTGAGGAAATGCGGGAAAGAGGTGAAATAAAATTCTCCTACAAGGCAATGCTTGCAGCCCTTTTCATTTTTCTGTATCGTGACGAACCCATTTTACAGCAACCATATAGATTATTGTCTCGCTTAATGGATATAGAAGAAATGCTGACATTGTGGCGCAACCGGCACGCACAGATGGTATTGCGAATGATAGGACGTAAGACAGGGACAGGTGGATCTTCAGGACATCAATACTTAAAGTCAACAGCGCAGCAACATCAGATCTTTACAGATCTCTACCAGGTAGCGACCTTGCTCATACCGAGATCGGATCTTCCTCCTCTGCCTGATAGCATAAAACAACATCTAGGATTTCATTTTTCTTCCAAATGAAACAGTACAATCATTTTATAAACGGTGAATACAAACCTTCCGTGCATGGAGGGACGATGGGTATCATCAATCCCGCGACAGGAAAACAATACGCGTTACTTGCTTCCGGGGATGAGTCGGATGTAAATCTTGCGTTCATTGCTGCCAGGAATGCTTCGAGTGCATGGGCTAATACGCCTTTGGCAGAAAGACAGGCTTTACTTCATCGCATCGCTAACCTTATAGAAGAAAAAGCTGAACTGTTTGCACAAGCTGAAATGCTCGATAGCGGGAAACCTATATCACTTGCACGTTCGCTTGATATACCAAGAGCTGCATCCAACTTTGCTTTTTTTGCTGCTGCTGCATCGCAACTGGCATCTGAATCTCATTACATGCCAGGACAGGCGTTAAACTACACGCTTAGAAAACCAGTTGGAGTCGTGGGATGTATATCGCCATGGAATCTCCCACTCTATTTATTTACCTGGAAGATTGCTCCTGCTCTCGCAGCTGGTAATTGTGTTGTAGCGAAGCCTTCAGAACTTACACCGGTGACAGCAGCTATGCTTGGCGAAATATGCAATGAAGCAGGATTGCCTGCGGGTGTGCTCAATATCGTTCATGGAACAGGTCCTTCAGTTGGAGAAGCTATCGTTAGGCATGAGGAGATTAAAGCCATTTCTTTTACCGGCAGCACAGTTGTTGGAAAAAGGATTGCCGGCATCTGTGCTGAGCAATTGAAAAAAACATCGCTTGAGCTCGGTGGAAAAAATCCTGTCATCATCTTCGCTGATTGTGATTATGAAGAAATGCTGGAGACGACGATTCGTTCATCCTTTAGTAATCAGGGGCAAATTTGTTTGTGTGGTTCCAGGATCCTGGTGCAAAAAAGTATCTATGAAAAATTTATTACTGACTTTACGGCAAGGGTTACAAAACTAAAAATGGGTGATCCCTCATCCCCGGACACACAGGTCGGCGCATTGATTTCAGAAGGACATATGAAAAAGGTGCTTTCCTATATTGACCTTGCACAACTTGAAGGTGGTCAGATTGCTTGTGGTGGCCATCAAGTGAATATGCCAGCGCCGATGGATGGTGGATATTTTGTTGCGCCAACGGTTATTACAGGTCTGGTCCAAAATTGTCGTACTAACCAGGAAGAAATTTTCGGCCCTGTTGTTACCATCATGCCTTTTGAAACGGAGATGGAAGCCATCACGATGGCCAACCAATCAACATATGGATTGGCCTCCGTTATATGGACAAATCATCTTGCACGTGCACATCGTGTATCAGGTGCTATGCAATCCGGCATCGTCTGGGTCAATTGCTGGTTGTTGCGCGATCTCCGCACACCTTTCGGTGGTGTCAAACAATCAGGCATGGGGAGAGAAGGAGGATGGGAAGCCATTCG
>JAGOIB010000103.1 GCA_017995875.1 Saprospiraceae bacterium | reverse complement strand
GCCATTTCGATTCTACACTTTCTGCATGTCATGGCAGGCATCCCATTTTTGTTACGCATTCTGATCCCAATTGCTACTGCTTATCATCAGGGCAATGCGTCGCTGTTGTTTATTGATGACCACATCAGAAGGAAACTCCGCCATACGACCTGGTACTGGCATTTTATTGATGTGGTGTGGATTTACCTGATGGTGTTTTTTCTGGTGAATGCGCTGATCTGAGATTCGAGATGCCAGATTTCAGATGCCAGACTGACAATTAACAATTGACAATTCCTTCATCGACATGTCGCACCTACGGCGCTTATAATGATCTTGCACTGGATCTTGCTACAGACATGCCGCTCCGATGGAGCTAATATGATTTTGCATTGGCTTTTGCTACAGACATGTCGCACCTACGGCGCTTAAAATGATCTTGCGCTGGATCTTGCTACAGACATGTCGCCCCGATGGGGCTATAAAAATTGACTGTTGTCAATTCCCACTCACAATTCACAACTCACATCTCACGATTCACGACTGACGACTGACGAAGCCACACTCAACACTCACCACACACATCACACACACCTCTCACGTTCTCACGTTCTCACGTTCTTACGTTCTTACGTTCTTACGACCTCACTCCTTAAACTCGTGCTTACTCTGCCTGATAATCACCGGCTCATCTCCTGTCATATCAACTACTGTGGATGCTTCCTGTGTTTCCATTTCATCTATGATGACAAATCCTACTTGTTTTTCAAAGCGACTGGTGAGCAGATCTGAATCAGAGAAATATTCTGATACATCATCGTCATTGATTACAGAACTTACAATCAAGGGGACATCCAGTCGAGCCATGATATCCTTGATAACGGCGTGATGTGGTATTCTCAGCCCTAGTGTCTTTCGTGTATTCTTGAGAAAGGAAGGTGCCCTGTTGCCACTGTTTAGAATGAATGTAAACGGGCCGGGAAAATTCTTATGAATCAACCTGTACAGAGGCGTATCCCACTGAGAAAAATATTCAGAAGCCTGGCTGAGGTCCCTGCAGATGATACTCATCATGGCATCTTTAGGATCGATATGCTTCAGGCGACATATGGATTCAAATCCCGCTTTCTGGTCCGACCGGCAACAAAAAGCATAGACGGAATCTGTAGGCACAATACCTACTTTTCCCTTCGCTAATGTATCGATGATAAATTCAATATCATCAGGATGTAATCCGTATCGTTGTGCTTCAATAATCATGAGGGTATTTTTTTATCGGATGGATGGGACTGCTTCAACCGAAGCGGCCCATTGAAAAAACAATTGCATGGCTTCCTGTTTACCCTTATCAAAGGGATAGGAAATATTGTGGTTCAGATAATCACGTTGCCATGCTTCTAATCCATTGTTATCTGAAACTAAAAAAGCCATGCCAGACTTGAACGCTATATCCAGATGGTTTAATATTTCATCCGGCACATCAGGTCGGGCAATCCAGACTGCAAAGACCATTGGCAGTCCTGTAAGCGCCTTCCATGCTGATGCAAGATCATACTGAAAAGGGTAATCAGCTTTATTTTTAAATACTTTGTCCCCTATCATTAGACAAGATTGAGCCTGTGCACCATCATTACTAAAATAATAGTCCCAATCCCTTTTCCAATATCGGCTAGCGAGTATTTGTAACAACATGTTAGATGTCCTGGAATGATCATCAAACCGTACAGAGGTGATTTGATCCAGGGGCACCTTACTCAATAATACAACAGTGCCAACTTCACCATCAGCACCAATGCAGTAATTTCCCCACACCTTATATGGTGGCAATTCACTCAATGCTCCTATCGGGCACAAACTGATATCCACTTTTCCTTCTTCATACATCGTCGCGCATTGCGATGGTGTCACCGGAAAGATTTCAAGTTTGGCTTCTGACTGATTTGACTTCAACCCCTCTGAGAAGGGCAATGTATTCAGATACTTAACTAAGGCTAGACGATAGGTCATCCGGTTATATTCAATTTAATATCGGTAAAGGGACATACCCCTTGTACTCATTGTCTTCTTCAAAAGTGGCATCACTCCAATCGTTCAATTCATGGTACAAGGTATCCCTTTCCACAGGAGTCCTCCCTGCATTCTTGATGAGCGTGACCAAATCATACGTGCTCATGGATGGATTCTGTTCTTCTGAACCAGCCATACTGTAGATTTTAGTAGTGTCATCAATAGTACCATCCAGGTCGTCAACACCAAAAGACATCGCTACCTGCGCCATATCACGTCCGAGCATAGGCCAGTATGCTTTGATGTGATCAAAATTGTCAAGGTATATCCTGCTGACAGCATAGTTTTTCAAATCCTCTATGACTGTAGTCTCCGGCAAATTGGACATTTCATTGTCCTTGTTCCTAAACTTCAAAGGGATAAAAGTCTGGAACCCACCCGTTTTATCCTGCAACTCACGAAGTCTCCGCATGTGATCAACACGATGGGTATATTTCTCTATATGTCCATAGAGGATTGTCGCATTAGATCGCTTACCCAATTGATGCCAGATCTCATGCATACGGAGCCATTCATCACCTGTGCATTTGTCCGCACAAATCACTTCCCTGATTTCAGGATGAAAAATTTCAGCACCGCCTCCCGGCAAACTATCAACACCTGCATCCGAAATACGCTTCATCCCTTCTTCATAACTCACTTTGGCTTTTTTAAAGATATAGTGATACTCTACCGGCGTGAGTGCCTTGATATGTAATTCAGGCCGATGCGCCTTGATCTGCCTGAACAATTCACAATAAAAATCAAGATCATACTGAGGCAACACCCCACCTACGATATGAACCTCTGTCACCGGTTGTCCATCATATTTCTTAACGATGTTGAGCATATCCTCCATCGTATATTCCCATCCTTCGCCACGATGCTTGATCAGGCGTGAATAGGAGCAAAACTTGCAGGTGTATATGCAAACATTGGTAGGTTCAATATGAAAATTACGGTTGAAGAAAGTCTTATTTCCATTCTTTCGCGTCCGGACCAGGTCGGCCAGGACACTGAGAAAGGATAACGGAGCTTTTTCGAATAATACTATTGCATCTTCATCTGTGATCCTGGTGCCGGCTATTACTTTTTCCCTGATGGCAATCACTTCAGAAGGCAAGGCTTCATCCTTTGAGAGTACAGCCAATAATGTTGCATCAATAGTTGTCTCATGCATAAGCTTACAAATATCGTATGATTTCCTTAGCCTTGTCCGTATCTGATGGATGCCCGGCCAATATTTCCATTCTGGTTGTATATTGTTCTTGTGTAAATTCTGCAGACCAAAGTTGCTTTAACAACGATTTAAGCGAATGCGGATCATAAAACTGCATGGCTTTGTCAAGGCCTGTCCGTGTAGCACTGGTGGCGGAAGCAGCTATAAATCTTCCGTGATATAAGGCAGGAAAGATTTTCAATTTCATCCCTGAAATGTGAAGACTATGGATCAAAATAACCTGAGCATGTTGGATCAACTGTATCATCTTCTCCTGTGAAACATCTGCTTCGCGCCGAAGGTTGGGAAAACGGCGCAGTTTCTCTTCAAATGATTTGTCTCCAGACCTTCCTGCAGCAACAATCTGATAGATCGGATCGGAAGGCAATTTTTCCAGTAAGTCAAGTAAAGCGTTCTGATTGATCTCAAGGGAAAGATCCCCTTGATATAAAAGATATTGTCCTCTACCCGGCTGGATATCAACATGATGGCTTCCATGAAATGGAGGAAGGTAAACACTCTTTGCTCCCTGCTCCTCAAACCACGACTGATCTTTGGGAGAAATAGCGAATAAAACATCCATTGACCTGGCTGTCAGTGCCTCATAATCCCTTAAACAGAGAGCCTCACGTCGAAAAAGAAGGGATTTAATCCCTGTACTTTCAGTCGCTAATTCATTATAGTATTCATGCTCAATGTTATGCGAGCGTAACAGCAACTTCCTGTCTTTCAAAAGAGGAGCAAACCCAGTAGTATGTATGCCTTCAAACAGAATAGGTCTTCGGTCTTCGGTTAACCTCTTCAGTAAAGGCTGGCTTTTCCTGGAAGTAACTATATAGGGTTGGCCTTTAGAGAGCAATGCTGGCCAAACGACCCTCGGATAGTAGTGAACTTGTTCGGAGACTTTCTGCATTTCCGGTTGAGGCCTGAAGTCACCATAGAGAAAACAATGAAGATTGATTTTCACACCAAGTTCGTAAAGAGCCTGTATCCTGTTCCAGACATCTATGGCGCCTCCATAACGGGCAGGAAATGGTACGCCAAAGGTCACAATATGCAGGTCAGGAACATTCATTATACTTATTTATCAATGGCATGGGTGATTGAATTTCAATGGCTTACCTATGTAAACCTAACTTTTCATCACAATACATCCACCGGTTTAAAATTTACTACCAGAATGTAAAATTAATCTTACCTTTCTCAAGCCCAAGAACGTATTCTATACGTATAAAACAGGATTAATTGAATCCCGATCCATACTGCAATTGTAAAACAAATTAGTCACCTGATGCAAAGATGCTTTTTCATAGCTGGATTACTCATGATGTTGTGTTGCCCTACCGACTTTTTTGGACAGGTAACCTTGAGAGGGGAAGTATTTGATGATCTTACCGGAGAACCGCTGATTGGGGTCAATGTTGTTATAGAAGGTACCACTATTGGCGCTGTCACTGATTTTGACGGTCAATACACGATCAAGACGGATCTTCCGCTGCCTATCAACCTCTATATTTCATTTACGGGGTACGAGGGTAAAATAATTACGTACACCGATGCTACAAAATTTAGCCAAACCCGTCTTAGTGAAGCCAGTATCCTCATCGATGAAATCCAGGTCGTAGGTAGCCGCATCCTTGATAAACAGAAGGAATCTCCGCTAACGGTGGAATCTCTTGATCTTGCAGCCATCAAGGCAACACCCAGCGCCAATTTCTACGATGGATTAGGTGCTATGAAGGATGTGGATCTGACAGCAGCAAGTCTCGGTTTTAAAATCATCAACACCAGGGGATTCAATTCTACGAGCCCTGTCCGATCTCTACAGATTATTGATGGTGTAGACAACCAGGCACCCGGGCTTAATTTTTCACTCGGAAATTTTCTCGGTTCCTCTGAGCTCGATGTCCTTAAAGTAGATATCATCGTCGGTGCGAGCAGTGCTTATTATGGTCCGAATGCCTTCAATGGTGTGATTAGTATGGAGACCAAAAATCCATTTATTCACAAAGGACTTTCTGCAATGCTCCGGGGTGGCGAACGCAATCTTTTTGAAGCTTCCATGCGCTATGCCGATGCATTGAAAAATAAAAACGGCAAAGACGTTTTTGCTTTCAAACTCAATTTCTATGCCTTCAGAGCAAATGATTGGGAAGCCGAAAATTATAATCCGATAACAGCTACACGCGTTCCGGAAGACAACCCTGGCAGGTATGATGCCGTCAATATTTATGGTGATGAATATTATGCGCTCACAGATGTCACTAATAGTGATGCACACCTGATTTCAGATCCCGGATTAGGCAATTTTTATAGGATAGGGTATAAAGAAATAGAACTGGTAGATTACAATACAAAGAACTATAAAGCCAATGCCGCCTTTCATTTTCGGACGAATCCTGAAAATGGCATCGAATCTCCCGAACTCATTTTATCCTCTTCTTTTGGATCAGGAACTACAGTATATCAGGGAGATAACCGCTTTAGCTTAAAGGATATTCTCTTTTTCCAAAACAGGATTGAATTCCGCAAGAGAGATAAATATTTTATTCGTGCCTATGCGACCAATGAAAATGCAGGAAGCTCATACGATCCCTACTTCACTGCATTGCGTTTACAGGAATTGAGCAAAGATCCAACCAACTGGGCAACCGATTACAGAAGGTATTGGAAAGGTGTTGCCAATTTCCCAAAAACGATGAGGGAATTAGGCTACCCTGTACCTGTGTATGATCCGAATACCAATACCGTCAGTTTTGATGTGGAGGCAGCCGAGCAGTGGCTGATTACCTACAATGATACACTAACGAGATGGCACACCCTGGCTGCACAATATGCCAATACACAGAACATACACATCGAAGATGGAATCATGGACTTCCTGACACCGGGGACCGCAGCTTTTGATTCTGCCTTTGCTGATATCACCTCCCGGTATAACAATGATGAGATGGGTACGAGGTTTTATGATAAATCTGCTCTATACCATGTCCACGGCGAGTACACCTTTAATCCACGATTTCTCTCTGAGATAAGGGTCGGGGCCAATTACAGACAATATGCCCCAGTATCCAATGGAACCATTTTCAATGACAGTACTGAAGCCATCCACAATTCTGAATTTGGTGTTTATGCCGGTGTCCAGGAAAAATTTCTAGACAATAAACTGATTGCCTCTGCTACTCTACGTGTGGATAAAAACGAAAACATGAACTGGATCCAGACACCTGCCGCCAGTCTTGTATACACACCAAAAGAGAATACCTATCTCAGGTTTTCTTTTTCCAGCGCCCTTCGCAATCCTACTTTGTCCGATCAATATCTTCATCTCAATGTTGGCCCTGCAACATTAGCCGGTCATATTGGACAGGTTGACAGCTTGATTACTATTCCTTCCTTTATCGCTGGATTGAATAGCCTACGCTGGGATACCCTGGAGTATTTTAGCATCGATAGGATCAGGCCAGAAAAGGTTAATACTTTCGAAATTGGACTCAGAACAACCTTGTTCAAAAATCTATTTGTTGACATGGGGTATTACCGTAATTCCTATCAGCATTTTCTTGGTTATGAGTTAGGGATAACAGCAGACATTGATGTGACTGCCCCACCACCGGTTTTTCCTGAAAATGTAGTCGTGTACAGGTATTCCTCAAATTCAAAAACGAAAGTCAATACGCAGGGATTCAGTATCGGTTTGAATTACTATCTCTCGAGGATTATCTCGATCAATGGTAATTACAGTTTCAACGAATTGACCAAGGTAGATGAAGATGACCCGATCATACCTGCTTATAATACACCTAAGCATAAGTACAACCTTGGAATATCCGGTAGGGATATTAGCGTCCTGAATATTGACGCCCTGAGAAAAGTAGGTTTCAGTGTCAATTACAAATGGGTTGATGGATTTCAGTTTGAGGGTTCTCCACAGTTTACAGGATATATACCGACCTATGACTTACTGGATGCGCAGGTCAGTGTAGAACTGGACCGACTCAACACAACCTTCAAAATCGGCGCATCAAATATTTTGGAAAATAAACACTACGAAACGTATGGAGGGCCGTATATTGGGCGGCTGGCTTATGTGAGCCTGCTCTATGAATTCAAAAAAAGCTAATTCACTAATTTTCATTCATCATTAA
>JAGOIB010000102.1:4743-7440 GCA_017995875.1 Saprospiraceae bacterium | reverse complement strand
GCCTTAGCGTCCCCAAACAACATGCGTGATTTCTTGTCGTAGAACAATTCATTCTCGATGCCGGCATAGCCCTTGGCCATACTACGTTTCATCACGATGATATTCTTGGCGGTATTCGCTTTGATGATCGGCATGCCGTAGATTGGTGAAGAAGGATCTGTTTCAGCGGCTGGATTGACGACGTCATTCGCACCGATCACGATCAATACATCCGTATTTGGAAGTTGCGGATTGATGTCTTCCATTTCTTTCAGCTTGTCATATGGTACGTCCGCTTCGGCAAGTAATACGTTCATGTGCCCCGGCATACGACCGGCAACAGGATGAATCGCATAACTTACCTCTACGCCTTTTGCTTCAAGTGCTTTTTCAAATTCATGACAAGTGTGTTGCGCTTGCGCAACCGCTAATCCATATCCGGGAACAATGACGACACGTTGTGCATATGCACACATGATGGCTGTATCTGTAATACTGATTTCGCTGATCGAAAGTCCATCCATGGATTTTCCGCTCGGACCACTTGCGCTGAAGGCTCCGCTGATCACATTCCACAAACTTCTGTTCATAGCTTTGCACATCAACACCGTCAATATCGTACCGGCACTACCTACGAGGATACCACCTGTCAGCATGACCTGGTTGTCATACATAAATCCACCAAGGGCGGCAGCAACACCAGTAAAAGAGTTTAACAATGAAATAACGACCGGCATATCGGCACCTCCGATCGGAAGTACGAAGAGTATACCATAGATCATCGATGCAGCAAAGATGATCCATACGAATCCATCACTCCATCCACCACTCAGGGAAAGAAATATGATTGAGCCAAGGATCGCAAAAACGATGGTGTTGTTTGAGATCTGTTGCAGTTTGCTGCCGTAATCTTTAATCTTTCCTTCGAGTTTGCCATAGGCTATCATACTACCGGCGAAAGAAACCGTACCGATCATCACACTCAGGAAAATGATCAATCGGTGACCAAAGGCTTCCGGATGGTGGGTGCTCATTTCCACAAGACCGATAAGGGCTGCGCAGGCGCCACCCATTCCGTTAAACAATGACACCATTTGCGGCATGGCGGTCATTTTGACTTTCATGGCTGCGATATAGCCTACCACTGTTCCTATCGCAATGGCGCCAAAAATAAATGGAAGGTTGGTAATACCTGAGACTGCTCCAGTGACGTGATCTACATTTTGATGAAACAGAATCGTACCGACAATGGCGATCAACATGCCGAGCGCGGCATACATGTTGCCTTTCTTGGCACTGTCCGGCTTGGACAACATTTTTAATCCTACTATAAAGGAGAGGCTACCCAGGAGGTAACATATTTTGAGAATATCACTGAACGCCATGTTTATTATTTGCTAATAAGTAAATACTTTTTGAGTCAAGTCCCCTTTAGGGGATTTAGGGGCCAACCTTTACGCTTTTTTCTTCTTAAACATCTGCAGCATGCGGTTGGTGACCACAAAACCCCCGACGACATTGAGTGTCCCGAGGACCACAGCCAGAAAGCCGAGGGCCAGGGCAATGTAATTGTCAGGCGCGGTATGTCCCATTACGATGATACTACCGATGATGACCACCCCATGGATGGCGTTGGCACCGCTCATCAGTGGTGTGTGGAGGATAGCCGGAACATTACTGATGACCTCAATGCCTAGAAAAACAGCCAGTAAGAGGATAAAACAGATGTCCCAGATGTCAAGGGAGGTTAGAAAACCGTGAACTTCAGCTAAAAAAAACATAAATCGTCTTTGAATGAAATATGAATAGTTATAAGCCGTAAATGTAGACAAAATACCGTTTCCTTTGCCATGCTCCTGCAAGCAAATGGCTGCCCGTGATTTAAGTTGACACTTTTGTATCGGATTGCTGTCCTACTTGATGGAAATGGGAAAAACGGTACAAGGCATTTACAAAAAGTAAACAGCGTATGAAAAGATGGCTTGGTAAAATAATCAACAAAGCAGGATATTCTATAACGCGGCATTCAAAAGATATGTATCAGGAATACAGATCTGAAAACGAATTCATGGAATTGTATACGCTATGCCAACCATATACAATGACTTCCATTGAAAGAATGTATTCGTTGTATAAGGCCACCGGTTATGTTCTCAACAATGACATTAAGGGTGATTTTGTGGAATGTGGTGTTTGGCGAGGGGGCAGCTCGATGCTCATTGCCGGCATGTTGCAAAACAGAAACATAACGGATCGTAAGATCTACCTCTATGATACATTTGAAGGTATGCCGCCTCCTTCCGTTAAGGATGTTGACTATAGAGGGAAAAAGGCAGAAAAGCTTTTGAAGAAGACTGTCCATCAAAAGGAAACATCTGTCTGGTGTCTGGCTGATCTGGCTGAGGTCTCACATAATATGGGAAAGACCGGATACCCAAAGGAAAATATTATTTATGTTCAGGGAAAAGTGGAGGATACGATTCCTTCTAAGGTCCCGGATGGACCAATTGCCCTCTTAAGACTTGATACAGATTGGTATGAATCCACCATGCATGAGTTGGTGCATTTATATCCGTTGCTGACTAAAAACGGTGTGCTGATCATTGATGATTATGGCCATTGGGAAGGATGCCGGAAAGCGGTGGATGAATATTTTGAAAAAGAAAAAGTAGGGATGTTGTTGCACCGGATTGATTATACGGGAAGGGTAGGAGTGAA
>JAGOIB010000102.1:0-4643 GCA_017995875.1 Saprospiraceae bacterium | reverse complement strand
TGATTGTAGAGACGCGATTTATCGCGTCTGCATTCCGGTAATTTATAACTATGAATAAAGTAAACATTGCTGAAAAATTAGCTTTGATCGAGGATCATTGGAATCCGCGCATCGCAGGAGAACTGAATGGACAACATGTCAAGCTCGTCAAATTCAAGGGCGAATTTGTATGGCATAAACATGATCATGAAGATGAGATGTTTTATGTGTTGCAGGGTGAATTCAATATGGAACTCCGGGACCGGACCGTGGTGCTGAAAGAAAATGAATTTATGATCATACCTCGTGGGACAGAACATCGTCCGGTGGCGGAGCATGAGGTTTCGGTGATGCTTTTTGAGCCGGCAGGGACACTTAATACGGGGAATACACGGGGAGCGTTGACAAGAGATGAGATTGGGTCTATCTAATATATTCGAAAAATTAACAACGAAATTGTGGACACACAGCTTTGGTTAATTTCCAAAAAAAAAGAACCGATGAGCGTAGTTTGTAACTACGCTTGCGTACTACAAATCAAAGAAATCTCGCATCAGGTAAAAATTTGTGAAGCCATTTTTAATGGCAGGTAATTATTATCTCACCACTCCCGAAGAAATATTCAAAGTAAGCCGTATTTAAAAGTCACCGTAAATTAACAGGGTAATACGCATTGAAAATGAAAACGTAAATTTGGACAAAGAAACCCCGGAGATAGCCTCCAACAGCGTCAGCCTGCCTACGCACATTGTTCAGCATTATTAATAAACAACTAAATGAGTTATCTACTAAAACTTATCGTATTGATATCAGTAATTAGCTGTGGCAAACCTGAAGTATCTTATTTAGGCCAGAAACTTCCAGGGACCATCCCTGAATTGTTTGCACCTTCTATTGTCAATACCGACAGCGTAGAATTGAATGCGGTATTTAATAATTCAATGACTGAATTTTTCTTTACACGAATGGACAAGGGTAGTTCTGTAATCTATCATTCTGAATACATGGACGGTCGCTGGTCTTCTCCGCAGCCGCTTCGAATGTTTGCAGATACAACAGTGACGTCTACTGCCGTGGATATGTCTGTCACACCGGATGGTAAAACCATGTATTTTCTTGGGATCTATCCTCAGGATAGCACTATCAAAGCAACAGCAGATATATATGCAAGTCAAAAGGTGGATGGCCAATGGCAACTTGCCACCAAAGTGGGCCATCCCATATCAACCGATCTATATAGCGAAGCTTACCCGGTGGTGGTTTCAGATGGAAGTTTATACTTTGTCTCGAACAGGCCGGGGGGTATAGGTAAGCAGGACATCTACAGGGCACAGTACCTGGGTAATGGAAAATTTGACATCCCCAGGAGTATTGGCCCCAATGTGAATACTGAGTTAGGTTCCGGAGACACCTATGTAGCACCCGATGAAAGCTATTTAATCAGTAATAAAAGGCATCCTGATAAGCCGGGCCTGTATGTTTCCTTTAAAAAGAATGATCAGTGGCAACCGCTGATCTATCTGGGAGAACCTATTAACTCTGAATGGACAGATTTTTGTCCTTATATGTCTCCTGACGGCAAGTATTTTTTCTTCTCAAGAAGATACAGCGATCCACCTGACAGCGGATGGGATGGTGTAACCGAGGGAGAAGTGTATTGGGTAGATGCCAGTGTTATATTTAAGCTGAAGGATAAATAACAACATTCAGCATGCTAAACGCGGCATTCCAACCACCGCATCTACCGGACCCCGGGTTGCCTTCTTCCATATACACTATAGCATAGAAATACAGATAGTATGAGCGACATGAAACAATTTGATGTCATTATTATAGGAGGCAGCTACTCAGGATTAGCGGCCGCTATGGCTTTGGGCAGGGCATTACGCAAAGTATTGGTCATTGACAGTGGATTGCCATGTAATAGACAAACGCCGCAATCGCATAATTTTTTAACCCAGGATGGTAAACCACCCAAGGAGATTGCCAACATAGCCAAACAACAAGTGATGGAGTATGAAACGATAGAATTTTTAAACGAACTTGTTATTCAGGGTACTGCGTTAGATAAGGGATTTGAAATTCAGACAGCATCGGGCAAATTGTTCCAGGCAAAGAAACTCATATTCGCTACAGGAATTATAGATCAAATGCCTTCCATCGTGGGTTTTGCTGAATGTTGGGGTATATCTGTTCTTCATTGTCCGTATTGCCATGGATATGAAGTAAGAGGCGTTTCAACAGGCATCTTAGGAAATGGAGACCAGGGTTTTGAAATCGCAAAGCTTATTTCCAATTGGACAAAGAACATTACCATTTTCACCAATAGCAAAGCCAGCTTTACACCTGAGCAAATAAAAATGCTGTCTCACCACAACATACGGATAGAGGAAAAAGAAATTCAAAAAATAATACATACGGAAGGTAGCATAGAAAATATTGTGTTTAAAGACAATTCCACAACGCCCATTGAAGCCCTGTATGCCCCCCTTCCTTTTACACATCATTGTACTATACCTCAACACCTAGGTTGTGTATTGAGCGAGGAGGGATATATAAAAACAGATAGTATGCAAAAGACGAACGTTAAGGGTGTCTATGTGTGTGGTGATAATGCCAGCAGAATGCGGACCGTAGCCAATGCTGTATCCATGGGCACTACCGCAGGTATGATGTTGAATAAAGAACTTATTGAAGAATATTTTACAATCTAAAAAAAGACTTTAAACTATCGAAAACAGTGATTTTGACTCATTAAAAAACAACATTGCCATTGTCTCGCATATTATTGTTACAAACCTTCAACAACTCCCCGATATTCCCTGCCAATAGGAATAGTTGCCCCCTGGACCTCAATCATTTCCGCTGTGTAGGATTGGATCTTGTCAATGGAAACGATAAACGAAGGGTGTCAGGAAAAGGATAGAAGACTGGAGACTCGTGCCAACTGCGGACTGCTAACTAAAGACTGCCCACCACTCCTTAGTAGATAGCTCCAAAACTAACAGCCCCCTTCGTATCCGAACCCACTAAAGAGCCTATGACATATTGATTTCCCTTGATGTCGACCGAATAGCCAAATTTAGCTCCTGAGATACCTGCTGCATCATATATTTTTTGAACCTGAATCCATTGACTGCCATTCCGCTTGAGTATATAGACAGCACCCCTTTCAGGTCCGTTCGGTGTAGAGGCATCCGGAGCGCCTATCATCAGGTAATCACCCGAAAGACTCATGCTTCTTCCAAAATCATCCGTGAAAATCTCAGGTGCATCCATACCCGATTCGAGAAACCATGATGCACCATGATTAGCATACACACTTACCCCTGTCTGTGTGCCCACAGCAAAGTAGCTTCCTTCAAAAGCAACAGATTTCAGTTGCGTAAAACTTCCATCAAATTCTTCTGTCCATGTGGTTCCGTTATAGTTGAAAATATAAATATGCCCGGTCCCAGTCGTGAGATCTAAGGCCCCAATCAAAAGTTTGTTGCCTGAAAGTATAACATGACTACCGGTATGGGGATCGTTGCCATTAATCGTATTTACAATATTCCAGGTGGTTCCGCTTCGTTTCCGAATTTCAACGCTGCCATTATTAATCCCTGGGATACCTATAGCCACCAAATCGTCTTCAATGGATACACTATACCCAAAATATTCATTGGCATTAGTCCCGGCTATAGCCTGTTGGAGAGCCCATCCTGTGCCATCATTGTAAAATATCGACGCGGATCCTCTGTCATTTGCAAAATCATCCGGAGTTCCGGCAATGATATAGTTTCGATCCATATCAAGTGTCCAGCCCAAATGATCAAAATCTTCTACTGGTGGATATGCAAGGGTGAATGTTGCAGCGTGTACCCAAGGTCCATTGTTGGTATACATAAATATTTTCCCTGTTTCATCAGGAATCCCACCTCCCACTGTTTCGTCTTTTGGACTACCTACTACTGCCATTTGACCATCAACGGCCACAGATTTACCAAATTGTGCATTGGTTTTAGTAATAGAAGCTGGATGTGCTGATAATAGTAAATACTGTGTATTGGCTGTCATGATGGCAAATGGTAACCACTGTACGCCATCGCACATAAAGATCGTTTTCAGATTTGTGTCATAGACCAGCAACCCAACGGTGGTTGAGCCTATCGCTATTCGTTCTGCAGACGTCATGCGTGGTATGAGCAGTCCTCTGGCGGTACTTTGCATGTCAACGATGGCAGTAGTCGCTGGCGCAGTAGTACCAATACCGACACGTCCCGATGTATCAACCATCACTTTGGTATTGGCAGGTGAAAATGTAGCACCATAACTCAACGCCAGATTCGGATTTTGATCCAGACCCATGGTCCACTGCCGATTGGATGGAAGTAAACTATTTCGGAAGGACAAACCTGCTTCTCCTGACGTCGTATTTTGAATAAAGATGCCATTCGTATACCCTCCATCCCCACTTGTGCTATTCGCTACATGCAATCTATACGCAGGCAGACCGGAAACGCCGATACCAACATTTCCATTATTGAGAACAGCCATTGCATTTGCTCGTGCATTAGTGCCTGCCCCATTCCCAACCAAAAAAAGTGGCGTGGTAGGTGTGACAACAGTTGATGCTACCTGAAGACTATCATTGAACCTCCCTACAACCATTCCTGATGCTC
>JAGOIB010000101.1:6148-7447 GCA_017995875.1 Saprospiraceae bacterium | reverse complement strand
TACAGGATATTTCCAAATGCAGGAAATGAAATGGAATAAAAAATGTTACCATCTTCTGTAAACAACCCATTGAGATTATCTACATTATTATCCCATATCATTGATAATGTATTTGAGGAATGGTCGTATTTGTAAATTCGATTGCCAGTACCTGATTCGAAGCCATAAACATTCGTATCCGGATCAATAGCCATTTGACTGATAGCATGAAAACTATCCGTTAGGAAAGTGTTATCACAAAGTGAAATATTCTCATTGCAGTCCGGCTCTGGAACATTAAGCATGTGGAGTTCTTGAAAAGTTATGGACTTCCAACTATAGATTTCTTGCCCCCGGGCGATGGTGGTGATACCAATAAAAAATATGACAAGGCACTTAATTTTCATGGAAAGAGAAAATTGACCTAAAAGGAATCTGCAAAAATTGCCGGTATTGAACAACCAATAAAGCACTACATAACCTTTAAAATACAAATTTTTGTAACTAACCTCCCAATATATAGGGTATTTTCTTGATCCCTTGTATATAGGGATACCGCTTTCTTATCATATGAATGGAAGCGTATTTTAGCCATACTTTTACATTTTAGGTTCAAATTCTGCGATCTACTGATGCACGTACTTATCATTCCATCCTGGTATTTCCCTCCCGACACACCGGAGATCGCAGGACGTATGTTTCATCAATTGACGAAAGGGCTCAGGGAAGAAGGTATAGATGCCCGCTTATTGTATGCTGAGTACTCTGTGAAAGGGCCCGTTTTCAAAAAAACTACTTTCACAACAGAAGATGGAGTACCCACCTGGCGTATTTTTCAGTTCTATCCACCAAAAGCAAATGCATTTTTAGTTCGTAGATGGATAGCCAACTATGTCAAGGATATATTGAAGTATATTGAAGCAGAAGGTAAACCAGATATTATTCACGCCCACAGTTATCTCGCCGCATCTGTTTGTGCGGCATTGCAACAGAAAGTGCGTATTCCGTTTATCTATACAGAACGGCTATCCGGATTTATCCTCGGCACCATCCCAAAACATCACTATCCGTTTCTACCAGGATGTTTTGAGCTGGCTACGGCTATCACTTGTGTCAGCCCGGGTTTACTTTCAAGGATGGAGCCGCATAGTCCCAAACCAATCCATGTTATTCCGAATTTCTATGACGAAGAAATCTTCTACATGGATACCAATGTTGTTAAAGACAAAACATTCTCATGGGTTTCGATAGGAGAGCCTGCACACATTAAAGGATTAGATATTCTCTTCACCGCCTTTGCTTTGTTGAAAGAGAAACTGC
>JAGOIB010000101.1:0-6048 GCA_017995875.1 Saprospiraceae bacterium | reverse complement strand
ATGATGAGGTGCATACCATTTCCCACAATGGTGATTGATCTGCGTGAGCAAGCCTTTGTAGAAAGATGGTCAAAATCAACAAAATATAAAATCACCAGGGCGGAGAAAGAGGGATTGACAGTAGATAGAGGAAATTATTTACTTCCAGAGGTCTTAAAATTGTTTTCGGCAACAGCCATTTTAAAAGGATTAAACGGTTATAAGCCGGAGGATTTTGATTCTTTCCCCGTAATAGAATGTTCTGCGATACTTTATGATGGTGTGATGTTATGCAGCCATGTCTGGTTGATCGACAAAGACGAAAAGAGGGCTATGTTATATGTCAGTGCAAGCAATCATCACAATGAGAATGATGACAAGTCATTGACAGGACGTGCTCATTACTTTTTATTGTGGCAGGATGGACTGTATCTCCGTAGTCAGGGGATTGAAACAATGGATCTTATGGGCTACGAGCCCGATTCGGCCAATCCATGGTTGAAAGGTGTATATCAGTGGAAGGCTGGAACGCATGGAAAGCAAGAAACTCTTTATCATTATTATCCACTGTGGTTTTATGGACTGCGGAAGTTTCGTAATATGCTGACCGGATGAACCGCGAAGAGCGAAAGAAAATATATACTTCACTTTGTGATCAGGGTAAGATCACTGGTTTGTTTATGCAGCCATGGTGGCTTGATGCGATCGGTGAATGGGATGTAGCCCTTGCGGTACGTAATGACCAGGTAGTGGGAGCAATGCCTTATGCACCTGGCCGAAGGTGGGGCATTCGTACGATTGGTATGCCATCGTTGACGCACCACCTACAGATCTGGATGGACAAACCCCCGGACATTTCAGAGCATAAGTGGCTGACACGAGAGAAACAGATCATCTGGTTATTGATAGATGACCTGCAGCAATATGGTTATTTCTCGATGGTATTTCAAGAGGAGAGTTTCAACAACTGGTTGCCATTTCACTGGAAAGGATTCAGACAGGAAATGCGCTATACTTTTGTCATTGATCGCATGGATCAGGAATCACTCGACCAACAAATAAACCGTAATCTGAAGCGGAATATCAAAGAAGCCAGTGGAGGAGTAGACATCAGTGTAATGACCGATGCGTCGGCGTTTTACGCTATATGCAATCAAACCTATCAGCGACAAAAAATGAAAATGCCTTATTCAGAAAATCTTTTTTCAAAAATGGATCAGGCTATTATTGAACATAATGCAGGAATAAAATTAGGGGCATTTGATAAAGACCGAAAACTGATTGCTGTATCCTATGTATTATGGGACAACAAGTGTGCTTATTATTTGCTTGCCGGAGATAATGATGCGGGTAGGCAATCAGGTGCAAGTATTCTTTTATGCAGGGAAGCGATGCGTATAGCCTTCGAAGAAAAGCAGGTTGCAACTTTTGATTTTTGTGGAAGTATGCTGGAATCCATTTCTGATGTCCGCAGGCAATTTGGTGCAAGGCCGGTGCCGTTGATGAAAATATTTAAGGCGAAATATAAGTGGTTGGATGTTCTCTATAGCTTGACAAGATAAAGGGCAGAAAGGCAGAAGGGCGGAAAAGGCTAAAGAGGCTGAAGAGGTTTGAGTGTATTTTACTTGCCGTTAAAAACGGCTGCACAGAATATTACCAAGACTATGATTTCTTTGATCTATTGTACGCGAGCGTAGGTCAACCTACGCTCAACAATTGCTTTTTTTTTGGGAAATGTAAGTCCCCTTTAGGGGATTTAGGGGCAAAACGGGCTAAGGTGCAACCTACGCTCAACAATTCTTTTTTTATGGATTAGCATATCAGCTTTTTTCCATTCCCCTTTCCGCCTTTCCGCCCTTCCGCCTTTCCGCCTTTCTGCCCTTCCGCCTTTTACGCCCACACCTTACACCCCTCCGTACAATTTGTACAAATGTCAATCTTATCACGACCCTGCAGGAGTTGCTTCCTGAATTGTTGATACGCCGGCCCTTTCCATATTTTGGTAAAAGAATTCTCTCTGAGATCGCCTAGCTTATGCACAGCATCTTTATCGAAGCAACAAGGCACCACGATCCCATCCCATGTGATGACACATGCATGCCAGAGTTTCCAGCATTGATTGAGTAATTTATTTTTTACATGCCACTCACCGGTTTTATCCTGATAATATCTGCTATATTTTGATTGAGTCGGAATGAGATCATTGCCATGACTGTAATCATAAACCTGTGCGGTCTTCAGTTTTAATTCGTCAACACCAATTTCTTCAGCAAGCTTTCGTATCTCATCGATCTGATGCTCATTGGGCCTGACCACCAGCATTTGAAATACTATATGTGGTGTAGAAGAGTTTGCTTCCTTCTTTGCTTTGACAAGATTTCGTGCACCTTCCAATACTGTTTCTAACTTACCTTCTTTGCGATATTGTTCATACACCTCCTGTGTTGAACCATCTATCGAGATGATAATTCTGTCAAGACCGGATTCGATCGTCTTCTTTGCATTTTCAGGATGCAAAAAATGGCCATTGGTTGAAGTGATGGTGTATATGCCTTTTTTGTGTGCATAGCTCACCATCTCCAGAAATTTTGGATTGATATAAGGCTCTCCCTGAAAGTAAAAAATGAGATACATCAATTGCTTATGCATTTCATCGATGACCTTTCGAAAGAAATCTTCTTTCATATTGCCTGTATCCCTTGTAAAAGATCGAAGCCCGCTGGGGCATTCAGGACATCGGAGATTGCAAGCAGTAGTTGGTTCAATAGATATGGTCATTGGTGTTCCCCATTGAACAGGTTTTCCGGTAAGTTTAGTCAGCTGATAAGAAGACCAGATCAATCCAAGATTGAAAAGTTTGGGAAAAGTGACCTTGGATAAAAACCGTATCGTATCAGCCTGATAGAACATGCTACAATTCTTCTGCAGACAAGTAACGTTCCTTCGCTATGTTGTTGTGATGAATGACATGCCCTGCCATCATGTACGGGAAGGCCAATACTTTGATTGGATTATCGTTTGCAATTCCTACATGAGCGGCCATATCTGCGTTCATGGCTCTGGCGAGGTAGATAGTTGATGAACGTACAGCTCTCCACTCATTAGCAAGGTCAGCAGGACTTATTTCATTATAGATGGAATTAGTCACATAATCATCCTGTTCAAAGCCGGGAAATTTATTATGATCTCCTCTGCTCATGCATAACATTCTATACGCAAAGACGCGTTCTGTATCCAATACATGACCTATCAATTCTGCAAGGCTCCATTTGTCGGGAGCATACCGAAAGGCAGCTTGCGCCTCCGTAAGGCCTTCGATCCAGTCGCCGAACCAATCACGTTGTGTGTGCAGATACGTCAGGATATCTACCTCAGGGACTTGATTAATGTATCGGAAATAATATTCAGGGCAGTCGCCGTCTACAGGCCGAGGGAAGATGGGGGATGATTTCATGGGGTGAAGATAATGAGCAGAGAGCATAGAGCATAGAGCATAGTGCTGCAGAGAGTATAGGGCAAAGGGTTAAGAGTTAAAGGCAAGAGTATTAAAAGTGAATCGTTCTGTAAACTCTCTGCTCTTCAGCTCTTTGCGCTCTATGCCCTCTGCTCTATGCTCTCTGCTTCTTGTGGGTCAATGCTAAATCCTTTAGATTTGCAAAATCTATGAAATATCTCGTCGTTGGTCTGGGAAATATCGGGGAAGAATACGCCGAAACACGTCATAATATTGGCTTCAAAGTAGTAGATGAACTGGCTGCATCATCAAATGCTACCTGGAAAGGTGTGACATTGGGCAGCATGACGGAAGTCAAACACAAAGGACGAATACTGATTCTCCTTAAGCCTAATACGTATATGAATCTGAGTGGTAAGGCTGTAAACTACTGGCTACAAAAAGAAAAAATCCCTATCGAAAATTTGCTGGTCATCGTCGATGAAATACAACTTGATCTTGGAACCGTGCGACTAAGAGGCAAGGGAACTGACGGTGGTCACAATGGTCTGAAGGATATACAGGCACAACTAGGTACCACTGAGTATGCCCGTCTACGCATCGGTGTAGGAAAGAATTTTCATCCCGGTGGTCAGGTCAACTATGTATTGGGCCAATGGAATAAGGAAGAAAGAATAATCTTGCCCGATGTACTTAAAGCAGGTGCCGAGGCTATCAAAACATTTGTCGCCATAGGGCTCAAAAGAGCCATGGACCAGGTCAATGCAACTACATCGCAGCTAAGAAATGATAAGCCCTGAATTAATTTGCGGCAAGATCTAATGATGGCTCTGCCTCTTTGATTTGTATTAAATGCATTAGTCTTTCAATACAATCTTCTTCCACGGCTTGAGCATCATGCCCAATCGGTTTAACATGTTCAACGTCTTTCAATGCATTTGCAAGATTGAGATTTTCCTGTCTCAAATAAATGCACTGCGTAAGATTGGCTAATCTGTCAGCAAGATAGGTCTGCTCGTACTGACCGGGCGTAGGACAAAGGATTGCTTTGTGTCCCGTCATTGCAAGATCCATTAGTGTTGTATAACCACTTCGGGCAATAACCACTTCTGTCTGCGCTAAGATAGCCGACAATTCGGCCCTTGTGCAATAGGGAAAAATAGTCAGGTTGCCATCTTGTTTTATTGGTTCATCAACATCAGGCTTGCCACGTACAATGGCAAAATCACCATCCACAGCAGACAATTGTTTGATCACCATTTGTTCGAAATGAGTGCGTTGTGGTTCAGGCCCTGAGATCACTGCAACAGCTTTGTATTTTCCTTTAGTGGGCACAGCGTTTAGTTCTGAGATAACACCCAGAAAAAATTTAGGTACCGGATCTGTTTCCATTCCTGACAATTCACCGGTGATATTGCCCGGTGGAGCCTGATCAGGAACCCAGATCTCAGAAAAGTTTTTGTACCAGGATCGTATCTGACGGCGGATATACACATCTAATAACTTCTGGCCAGTAAAGACTTGCAATTGATGCGTAATCAAAGCTGAGGGCACATCCGGATGATAACATCCATATCTGTTGTCTGAAATGATACAATCGATGTTATGTCTTCCAACAATCGCTTTTGTAAGTTCTTGTTCGGTGCGAATAGTACGCAGCATTCCCGGACCATGCTTCAACATGTTGATCGGCATGAAACGACTGCCATACAATATTTCATAACCAGGAAGTTGGAGGACCATCTGATCGGGAAGTTCTTTTCGCAACATCGTCAGCGCTTCGCCGTCGGATGCACAGACAACCTCATGACCTTGGTCGAGGTATTTTTTGATCAGGGGCAGGGACCTGCTGGCATGGCCAAGGCCCCAATTAAGTACAGGAAAAAATATCTTCACGCCATATCGGTTAGACAATTATACTCAAATTGCTGTTCTTCCTCAAATATTGTTTTCCTAACGTAAAAAGAAGGTTAAAATAGGATGAACTAGCGGATAACGGTGATGAAATGGACGTTATGCTATTGAGCAAATTTTGGTTTCCACGTCAGCACGATCAGCCTTGATCTGTTCTTTGCTTCTTCCGCCACAAGGCCTGCAAAGTGCTCATCCACCGTCTGATGAAAAATGCTCAACCATCGGTCGAAAAGTTCTTCCGTAAGCGCAACCTTTTGGTGCAATCGTTTGTGTACCTCCATTGGATTGCCCTGATAGGTATCTTTTCCTAACAACAGAAATTCCCAGAAGGCATACATTTTTGGCAGATGATGATCCCAGTCAACATGGGCGATGTCATTGAAGACATACCCTATCACGTCATCTGCTTTGATTTTGGTATAGAAGCTGTTTATGAGCAGCTTGATATCTTCAGAAGTTGTGATGTCGGGTTTCATAAAGTAAGAATGTAAGAGCGAAAGAGCGTGAGAACGTGAGAGGTGTGGGTTTTGTGTGTGAGTTAATTGACAATTGACAATTTGCCCCTAAATCCCCTAAAGGGGACTTGCCAATTGCGAATTGTAATTAAAAGAACTCATAACTCACGATTGAAAAGTTTGAAAGTTATTAAGTCCCCTTTAGGGGATTTAGGGGTAAACGATGCCTGACGATTGACGATTGAC
>JAGOIB010000100.1 GCA_017995875.1 Saprospiraceae bacterium | reverse complement strand
TGCGGCCTTTGGACCCGGCACTTGATAGCCAGCGGCATCAAACATTTGTTTAACGGCATATCCCCAGTTGACCGAATAGGGCTGGATGCTTGGGGGAAGGCTCTTCTGAGCGGAAAGCGGAGCAAATGCAAATGCCCAGCCAAGAATGAGTAAAAGTAAATTTTTCATGATCTGATGAGTTTTAGTGGTGCTTGAATTTGAATGTGCCTCTGAATTCCGGGAACCATCAGTTTTGAGGCTGATCCGGATTGTCACATCGGCTGATTGATTATTTTGTTTCATGGCCCAAATGTATCGGCGACCCTGACCCTGCTCCAAATTAAAGGGGACTGAATGCCCGTTTCAGCCGGACAAATGCCCGAAATGAGGGGAAGGAAAAAACATAGGGCCAGCGTAACTTGCAGTTAGCATAGAATGGACTTCAGTCTATGTACCGTTGCTAATTCGGGTGGAACCAAATTTTAGCGGTCCTGAAAAAATTACTGGAGGACTGAAATCTGCAGTCATTCTCTTGCATTTTCCTGGCCTGAAATCAATATTCACTTTATTTCAATTTAATTCAGAAACAAACTGTTACATAACTGTTTCTCTGCCGAACTGTGGCTTCAGAAGACTATCTTTGGAATACAATTAAATATCCGATATCATGAACCATAGAATAGCTAAAGCCACTATCCTTTCAACCTGTTTACAAAAACAACAGGAACTCATCGACCATTTCAACCAGCGTGTGGAGGATGTAAAAGCTGAGGCCTACAATAACAATGAAACACCCAGCCAGACAGACGAAGGATCGAATTCGCCTGAAGAGTTTTTACAAACGTTGGGAGAGGAACTGGATTTTGTCAGGGCCGAAATGGAGGTTCTTCGTTCCATAGATTCGGCCAATCCGGCCAATGTGGTAGAGCGGGGAGCAGTAGTTGTAACCAACCAACGTACTTTCTTTATTGGCGTGTCCAGCGAAGGGATTGAAATCGATGGGCAAAAGGTATTTGGAATGTCCGAGCATGCTCCGTTATACACCCACATGAAAGGCCTTCACAAAGGTGATTCGGTTGAATACAATAAGACCAGATATGTGATAGAGGATATCTACTAGAATCTCCTTCAAAAAGGATTATTTCTTTTTTAGGTACATTGTCTTGATGACCAGCACGCTGCCTTCGACTCTGCCTTCGATTTCATCAGGGCTATCGGTAAGCCGGATATTTTTGATCAATGTGCCTCTTTTAAGGTCTTTGTGGAAACCTTTCACTTTCAAATCCTTATTGAGCAGGACTGCATCGCCCTCTACGAGAATATTTCCGTTGCTATCTTTTGTTTCTACCTTTCCGTCCATGATATGTTGCCTCGCTAATGAGGGCACAAAGCTAGCATTTAATGGCAGACTCTTGTAAAAGAAATAATAACTTACATACATTGTCCTATTATCCTGTCCTATGAAGATCACTTTCAGAAACCAGCTCAATACACTTAAGAAATATGCTAATCTGTTTGATCGTGGATCTAATGAAACCAGGCTTACATGTTTGCGCAATCTTGCCTCAATGCCCTTGACGGCTACTACTGCCTTGCTGCCTTATTTTGAAACCCTCCTCTTTATATCAGCTTATCCATGCGATTCCCTCCAACGTTCTCTTGCGCAAAAAGAGCTTAAGCGCATATCAGTTTTTTTGAAACAAAACAAAAACACGATTCCGAAGGGATTTCAAAATTCAGGTTTACCGTTTACGCCAACGATCACCAGATTCTCTCATGAGGGCGTTCAATGGCTATTATCTAATCCGGCATGCATAACAAGCCTGGATGGTTTTATGGAGCCTACACTTCAATTAAATGATGTGCTGAAACACACACTCCCTTCATTGGAAAAAAGTGAAACCTCCGTCGGGTTAGGCAATTTTGAACTCCTGGATAGCTTACGCGTATCAAAACAAAATAGACTTCATTTCATTATCAATGAATTATCCAGGCTTGATGATCGACCTTTCATTAAAGACCAACTGTTTGATAGCCTTGATCTTTATGTCCGGGTAGACCCCAAAATGAATTTGTTCTCAAAAGCTTTTAACCGCTTACCGCAATCCACGACCTTCTTCCAAAAAGAATTACTTAAAAAATTTGATGTTCCTGACCTTTTGGATAGTCCATTGCCTTCTAGCGTCCCATATACGGATGAAGAGAAAGCTGATGTCATCAGCGTCATTAAAACTGCCATGGCCATTACTGCCAGGGAAACGGATCCAACTACATTTATGGACGAACGTTCACTCCGGGTTTTTCATCTTGAACGTGGCATTTCCATTGCAATCTATGGGATGATACCTTCCCGCCAACTTCCACTTGAATCTTACATTGGCTATACCGCTTTCAAAAATGGATATCCTGCGGCTTATGGCGGCGCATGGGTATTTGGTGAGCGATCCAATTTTGGGATCAATATATTTGAATCCTTCCGTAATGGAGAATCCGGGTACATGATGATACAACTCCTGCGTGTGTATAGACAGGTATTCCGGATCAATTATTTTGAAGTTGAACCATTTCAATTTGGCCTTGACAATCCTGATGGGATCGAATCCGGTGCGTATTGGTTCTATTACCGCTTTGGATTCCGTTCCCTCTCCACCACCTTGCATCATCTTGCCGAAGAGGAACAAGTAAAGATCCGCGCTAAACCAGGCTACAGGACGAGTGCAAGGACATTGCTCCGGTTTACTGAAAGTAGTGTCGCGCTCCAACTGGGCCCGAACATTCCACCCACGGTTGCAGATATTACTTCCAATGTAACTAAAATGATCCAACAACGCTATCATGGAGACAGACTACGAGCCGAAGAAGATTGCAGATTGAAATTTATTTCAAAGACAAAAACGACTATTACATTAAATGGTGCAGAAAACCAGGTGCTGACGGAAGTATCACTTTGGGCTGAAGCTATGCAGCAAACAGATCCGGAAAAATTGTCAATCCTCTCAGCAATGATAAACGCCAAGCCTTATGACGTTTTCGCATACCAGGAATTGCTTATCCGGTTTTTAAAAAATTAAATTGCCGCTGGCTGAAAATAAAGAATACTTCTTACGTTTTACCATTGCAGGATTATTGAGATACTATGGCCGCAAAACCCATCCTGAAGAGAAAATCAAAAATGCAGAATGTCCACTTCGAAAGTATGGATGAATTTCTCGATTACCTGCCGGAAGATGAACTCAACATCGTCCTGAAACTAAGAGACCTCATTCTTCAGGCACTACCAGATTGCATTGAAAAACTCTCCTATAACGTTCCTTACTATAAACGTCATGCCAACATTTGTTTTATCTGGCCATCATCAATATCATGGGGTAATGTGAAACAGGAAGGCGTCCGGCTTGGATTTACAAAAGGGTATCTCCTGGAGGATACAGCAGGATATCTGGACAAGGGACAGCGAAAACAAGTATATTGTAAAGACTTTTTTACTATACAGGATATCCATCCAGACATTGTACAATCATTCTTATATGAAGCTGCTCTTCTTGATGAAGAAGCAGCCAGACATAAAAGAAAGGGAGGATGAATCAACTACCAAAAAAGGAGGGAGGTAAACTATACTATGAAAATTATCAAATCCAATACACTTACGAAATCACAGAAGGAGTCTATTGGTTTTCTGTGGAACCGTGAATATCCCCGGCAACTTGCAATTACTGCGGAAGGATTAGATCATTTTTTTGAGGATACTACAGCCCATACTCATTTCATGGTCCTGGATGATGCGGACGAAATAGTTGGCTGGGCATTTACGTTTGACAGGGACGGGGAAAGATGGTTTTCCATCATCATCAATACACTCTACCAACGCCTTGGTATTGGCCGTATGGTACTAAAACTGTTGAAAGAAAAAGAAACAAGTTTGAATGGCTGGGTGATCGATCATCCACATGACCTAAAACAAAATGGCGAAGCGTATGAATCGCCATTAGCTTTTTACCTTAAAAATGATTTTGTCATTCAACGTGACATCCGGCTGGAAAACGATAAAATATCTGCAGTTAAAATTACGTGGCAAAAAATTCATTAACCTAAACTTGCATAACGGAACAATAATCCATGGCACAAGACTACTATGAAAAACTTTCTTGATTACCAGCTCTTCCACATAGGAAATTACACTTTGCACATAAGTAACCTGCTAGGCTTGTTGATCCTCATCATATGCTCGGGCATCATCCTGCGTTTGCTTTCAAGAGGGATCCGTAAAAACCAGAAAATCGATGAAGGCGCCAAGTATTCCATAAAACAACTGGCCCGCTACACCGTCATCGTCATATCGATCCTGGTGGGTATAACGATACTCGGTTTTGATCTGTCGGTTCTTTTTGTCGGCTCTGCTGCATTACTGGTAGGCATTGGATTTGGGTTACAGCATTTATTTAATGATTTTATTTCCGGCATCATCATCCTTTTTGATGGTACGATCAAAGTCAATGATGTCATCGAGGTGGATGGTATTGTCTGCAGGGTTACCGAGATTAAACTCCGGACCACAGCTGTCATGACCCGGGAAGATAAATTTATCATACTCCCCAATTCAATCATCACTACCGGCAAAGTAGTCAACTGGACCTATAGTCGCCAGACGTCGCGATTTGAAGTACACGTCAACCTGGCGTATACTGAAGATATTCCTTCCATCATGAAACTCTTTAAGGAAGTAGCATTGCAGCACAAGTCTGTCAGCAAAACACCGGAGCCTTCTATTCGTATCACGCGTTTCGGGGAATCCTTTGTTGAAATCACGATTATGTTCTGGTGCTCTGAGGTGTTCAGGGTAGAAAACATCAAGAGTGAAATCAGGGTGTCCATTTTTAAAGCTATGACTGAAAATAATATCAAATTCCCTTATCCACGTTCGGTTATACAGTATGCGGACAAAGAGGATTTTGGGAAAGATGTACCTGCTGTATAAATATTTATTACGATCATCCGGAAGTATTTAGATTCGTAGTATGCTTAAAGACTCAACTGATTCAAGCCAATACGCTTTTCTTACCTCTGGAGCCGCACACAAAAAACCAATTGCGTTTGTACTGACCTTGGCTATATGGCTCATCTGTAGCGTGATTCCATGCCAGGTCAACGGCCAATATGATGAATACAGATATAGTCATTTATTTAGCGCCGCAGCATGCCTGGAAGACTGGAATTTCTATAAAAATAAACTTGAAAAGGAACACCCCAATCTGTATCAATATACCTCCCAGGTGGAGATGAAACAATTCTTTGACAGTATTTCCGCTTCAATTACGGTGCCGATGAACAGCATCAATTTTTTCAACCTGATCACCTTAGTACTACCAAAAATAAAAGACGGACATACCCATATTTTTCCTGACCCTTCCACCACCGAAGACAATGATCTTCACGCCCCCTTTTTTCCAATCAAAGTGCATTGGGAAGAAGGCAGGATGTATGTGGTCAAAGTGTACAGCTCAGATACACAACTTGCACCTGGCACAGAGATTCAGATTATCAATGGCGTAAATGCCAGTTTCCTGTACAACCTGATGATGCGCCGCCAGATACGTGACGGCTATAATACTACCTATCCTGCGTGGATCCTGGAGCAATATTTTGCCGAATACTATTCTTATCATCAAGGAAATCCGGATTCCTTTTTGCTTCAAACACGTAAAGCGGATAATACTTTTGAAACCTACACGATCAAAGCTTTGCCCAAGGACAGTATAGCCTACTATAAGAAAATGAAATACGGTGAGCTTCGTGCAGAGGCGCTTTTCAATACGGGAATCACAGTTGCTATTGATTCGTCAATGCATATTGCAGTATTGACCATTAAAGATTTTCATAATGATATCCTTCGAACGACCTATCATCAGAAATTTAAAGAAGCCATAGCAGATTGTTTCAGCCAAATACAGAATAACTATATAGAACATCTCATTCTTGACCTTAGAAACAACCAGGGTGGGGATATTGAAAATGGTGTAACGCTCTTATCCTATCTCCTGGACGCACCTTTCAAGGTAGTTGAATCCTACTCCGAAGTGGACATTAGAACCTATCAGATCCCAATCGCAAGATTAAAGCCTGTTTCCGGACCTGCTATGGGTGTGCATGAACCACTTCCAATTCACTACACAGGAAAATTGTATGTGCTAACGAATGGTGGTAGCTTTTCAAATTCAGCCATCGTTTGTTCAGCGTTGAAGCGCTATAACCGCTGCACATTTATTGGAGAAGAAACAGGAGGTAATCCGGGAGTTTTCTCGGCAGGCGGGAAATACATCAATTTGCCGAATACGAATACAAAAGTGCTCGTACCTAACCTGCAATATGAATTACGTTCCAAATCCCAATATTCCGCAACCGGTCTGCAGCCCGACTATCCTATCGTACCAACCCTGGATGATATACTGGATGGAAGAGATCCTGTATTACTGTACGCATATCACCTGATCAAAGAGTACAGACCATAGATGAAAGAGAAATTACTTTTGCTTCATGGAGCTTTGGGAAGCAACCAGCAGTTTGTTGAGCTGAAAGAAAAACTAGTATCGCACTTTGAAGTATTTGATTTCAATTTCGCAGGTCATGGAGGATTACCCATTCAGGAACCATTTACCATTGACAGGTTTGTTCAGAACACCCTGGATTTTTTAGATCAATCAGGTCTGAGCAAACCTGTCTATATATTTGGTTATAGTATGGGAGGATATGTCGCATTAAAGCTGGCGCTTGATTATCCAGGTAGGGCAAATAAAATAATCACGTTAGGCACCAAATTTCGATGGAATCCAGAGTCTGCTGCCAGGGATGTGCGCATGATGAATCCTGAGGTGATCGAACAAAAAATTCCGGCCTTTGCCGCTACCCTAAAAGCGAGACATCAACCTGAAGACTGGAAAAGAATCATGCGGCTCACTGCGGAGATGATGACAGCTTTAGGGGAAGGCGGTGCCATGACCCGGGAGCACTTTAGGTCCATTGACCATGAAGTGTTGGTTTGCATAGGAACCGATGACCACATGGTGACAAGGGAAGAATCGGCTGAAACGGCTGGCTATTTAAAGTCAGGTAATCTAAAGATTATTGAGGGCTTCAAGCATCCGTTGGAGGCAGTGGATAAAGATATTTTGACTGAGATATGTGTTGTGTTTCTGCTTGAAGATTCAGTGTGAGACGTGAATCGTGAGACGTGAATCGTGAGTTGTGAGTTGTGAGTTGTGAGTTGTGAGTGTGAGCATGTTTCGCTCGTCATGAGACGAGCAGATATTAGGTTCAAGTCATGAGACTTGAACCAACCTCTAGTTTATTCTAAATGCAAGCTTCGCTTGCAATTATATGCGAAATGACGAACAGCTAACTACTCACTGATAACTTCTAACTGCTAACTACTAACTGCTAACTTAATCCTCTGTATCGAGGAAAAATATTTCCTCAACTCGCTTATCAAACACTCTTGCAATTTTCAGTGC
>JAGOIB010000017.1:2094-28320 GCA_017995875.1 Saprospiraceae bacterium | reverse complement strand
CAACATACCATACACTATCAAAAGGACATCCCTCCGGTGTCAAAAACTCCTGTGTATAGGTCCCTGGACCATCAATATAGACAGGACCCCAGGAAATTGGAAATTCTTCAGGACAGAAAAAATCAGGCCCCTTCTCCTCATCATCCAATTCCACAATTTCTATATCAACACACACTTCTGTGTCAGTCGTATCGCATCCGCTAAATGCCCTTGCGCAAATGGACCATGTCCCTGCAGGAGCATCATCCGGAATATCAAAAGTGAGTTCTGGTAACGTGGTTGTGATGGTATCATTATTCCAACCCAGTACCCAATAGTACCCATGAGCATTTGCAATGCTGGGTTCCGCGGTCAACATAAAGTTGTCATATCCCTGACATACTACATCCGGGATGGCTTCAATATCGGTAAGATCTTCATCTATCTGTGGTTCAAACACCCCAGAAACAAAATTTATGGTGTACTGGCAAGTGGCGCCATTACTTCCATCAATTAATAACCAATAAGTATTTCCGGGTATCAGGCCTGTTGCTACTAACACCATTGTGCCTCCCGGACCAGTACCCCCGTTACATGCAATTACATTTGGAACATCCCAGGGACAAGCATCCACAATAGCACTTTGCAATCCTGCACCGGACGAACAACCATCTACGTGGATATCGATTTCAACATCCGGCAGCGTAGGTATAAAAGCAAAAAACTGAGGATTATTGATAATAGTATTTGCACCACAAAAGCCACCACAACAAACCATCGGATTATTGAGGGTTGTATAACATGCATTTGTGAGGCAGATTGTAGGTGCCTCCTCACATGTGGGCGTCGGTAATTGATCCGGGGGATTACATTGCGCCTTGTTCTCAGTGGCTGAAAACAGGATAATAACGAAAAGGAAAACCTTAACGTAAAGGTGTGATTTGGGTGAAACCATGCTTTTACTTGTTTTACAAAACATTTACTCTTGGGAGGCTAAATATAGAAATAAAATTGGGCTACAAATGCCCGGATTTGTCGTACTGGAAACTTCCGGCCGTAAGCCAGGATTTTTCTTATTTATTTTCATCTCAATAGCGTTATATCGCCGTGAAAAACTTCAATCTTTCCATTAATAAGTTGAACTTCAAGCAAATATGGAAATACTCCTGGATTCGCATATTCACCGGTTGAGGTCTGCCCATTCCAGAAAACGGATCCATCCAAAGGATTAAAATTGGTCTTCCCATACACAGCATTCCCCCATCGGTCAAATATGATCCATTGCAATACCTTCTCAATCCCAGGCGTAGGATTCAAGCGGACTTCATCATTGATCCCGTCCCCGTTTGGTGAGAAAATATTTGCCATATAATATTTGGCTTTTTCCACAACGTAGACGATCATTTTATCACTTTTCTTACAGCCGGTGACAGATGTAATATTTAGTGTATATGTGGTAGTCTCACCCGGGCTGACATCAAAATCCGGACAGTCTGTACATAGAATGATCCCTGATGAGTCCCATTGAATAGTTCCAATATCCGACGGAAGCAGATCTGTGGTTCCTGAAATTGTAATTGTTTCACCAAGATGTATTTCAAGATCTGGGCCTGCATCTACTGAAAAAGAAAAGACCGGTTCGATCTGTACAAGGGTATCAAATACACAAGCCTTCGAATCTGATATCGTCAAGGCATAAATGCCTGATGGTAAACCTTCGAATATAGGACTTGTTTGTGGTGTTCCTCCATTTAACTGATAAAGAAACGGTTCAATACCACCAGCAAGGCCGGTTATTTCAAGAGACGCATTTGCATCTCCACTGCATTCAGGGGATGAGGTCTCCAGGAATGCCATGCTGATAGCATCCGGAGCTTCCAGCAATTGAAATGTGGCAGTATCCCTACAACTATTGTCAAGTCGTTGTACTACCAAAATATATGTCCCGGTATCCCTTGCCTGAATGGTTATTCCTGAAGGATCATTCAGTATAGAACCTCCAGTTGTGGTCCATGAATAAAGAAGAGGCGAAGGTGTTGAGCCTGAACCATCAAACATTACATCTCTTTCCTTGCAACGGACTTCTCCTATAAGCTGAATGTCAGCCATTGGAGCAATAGTATCGAATGGAATTAGGATCGTGTCACGGGTCGCGCAAGCATTTTGCCCTGTCACGGAAGCTGCAAAAGGACCAGGTTGCATGACACTCAATGCTGAAGTTGTCCCAATCGTATCTCCATTCATATCTTCCCATGCAATGGAAAAAAGTGGGATATCAACATTGGCCATAAGTGTTGCTGATAGACGGGCACAATTGAAGGAATCTGATGAAAGCGATATGATCGGGAACTGAAGGGGCCTGAGAACAACCGTGTCGAAGGCCACACAACGATTAGCTCCTTGTATTTCAAACGTATATTGTCCCGGCAGATTCACCATCAGTATAGAATCATTTGAAAGCAATTGGCCAGTGGGGTCAAACCAACTATAAGATACAATCGAATCAGCAGATGCTGCCTGAAGTGTGGCCGGACGGTCACATCGCAATGAATCTGCCTGCAAAACAAATGATGGGGTCACAAAATTACTGTCCACCAATATATCATACTCAGCGGGACACCCATTTAACCCGAAAGCTGAGAGGTGATAATATCCTGGTTGATCCAGTGTAATAATAGATTCATTGATACTTATAATTCCTGGACCACTCCACTGATACATCGTAATGGAATCCAGTGATTGTGAAATAATCTGCGTAGTATCGAGACAAGTAAGTGTATCCGATTCAAAGATGACAAATGGTGGGATCGTGTCATAAGGGATATGGATATACAAAATGCCAATACAACCAGATGGACTTATGGCATACAACCGATGCTCACCGGATTGTCCCGACATAAGTGTTGGCCCCTGGACAACAGACATATCAGGTAATTCCCAATACACTTGTGAATAAACAAAACCTGGATAAGGGATGAATTGCAATTCGGCAACCTGATCCAGGCAAGTAATAGTATCTGTAGTGTACCCAAACGATGGAGTTCGGTAATCGGCCGTCACAGGAACTTCTGCCAGCAGGATACATCCTGTATTCGTATCCGTCATCATGACCATAAATAATCCCGGATCCCCGGTACTGATCAAAGATTGGTCTGCATCATTTCCTGAATAATTTATCCATTGGAATATGTCAGCATCTTGAGAAATCACTCCGACAATGACAGTATCCGTTTTGCAATCAAGTGTATCCAATACAAGCTGATAATCAAATATGTCACTTCCCCTTTCAATGATAATATCCGCTTGATTATAACATCCGTTTGGAGCGAAAACGGTTGCCGTATAGATTCCTTCCTGACCTATTTGTATCATTGTCTGACTTCCAAGATTTCCCTGCGGTCCATTCCAGGAAAAGGATACGCCAGGTGTCATGGAGGATACTGTCAATGAAATCACTTCATTGCAATTGAGCGTATCTGTTGGTGATACTGCTATATCCGGGATCTGGAAATCCTCATTGAATAAAAACGTAGCGGTTCTTGTACAACCATTCGGGAACGTTCCAACCAATGTATATAGTCCGGGATCCGTAAGTGTTGGCCTGTAATAATTGGAGAAAAAATTATTTGGTCCGGTCCAGTTCCATGCAACCAACCGGTCCGGAAAAGTATTACTTACAGCCACTGTTTGACTTTGACAATCCTTACCATATATGATGATATCCACAGGTATGGTTGCAGTATCAACCGGGATATCTATGGGCCTTGTGGTAGAACATCCATTTGTATTGGTGACATTCAGCACATAGGTCCCAGGTACCGACACAATGATATTAGGTTGAGATGAGATAAATCCGAGAGGACCTGTCCAAAGTACAGTGCCGTCGGATGGAATAAAAATTGGAGTGAGTGACACGGTTGGTTGATTACAGGTGATAGTGCCACCATCTACAAATATCTGAGGATATCCCTGATCTGCCTGAACAAATACACTTCCTGTTCCATCACATACACCATCTGAAACGTCAACAAAATACTGTCCCGCCTGATCTACTGAAATGTTAGAACCATTTGGAGGAGAAATAATATTGCCAACTTGTGTGGACCACTGGTACGTAAATGGTCCACCCGATCCGCTTGCGGTGGCCTGGAGATCAACAGATCCGTTACCGCATGTCAAGGTATCAGGCACATCAACCATAACATTTAGAACTCTGGCAATGATCCGAATTTCAATAATGGTATCACACAATCCAGGCCCATCATGGGTCTGATAATAAATCCCATCGGTCGTATAATTTTGTCCGCCATAGGAAAAAACTTCTCCATTACACAAATTACTTGTCACATCGATGGTATCAGGTTGAGCTGTAACTGAAACGGAAATGCATGCATCTGTCAGGTCAGCACATACTACCCCATTGGAAACCGCTTGTACTAAAGCATTATAATCACCATTTGAAAATAAACTATATACCGGAGTTGTATCGGAAAGGATATAACTAATACCGCAAATTGAATATGTGCCGACTGGAGGTATAGCTGAAAAAGATGAGCCATTCTGGATGATCGTATTGCCCGATACCAGAAGATACTCATATGCATAGACAGAAGGCGATGGAGTATTACTTCCAAAATTGACAGTGATATCAGATGATTGAATATTTTCTCCGGAACAAACATTGAAAGAGGACGGGCTCAATATTCCTGCATTCGGATTGCACTCCGTACAATTGAGGCCTTGTGGATTACAGAAAATAAGTGTGATACTTGCAATGGAGCCAATCTGAAATTGGTCATGGTCACCGACGATGATTTGCCAGACACCATTTGCAGATCCTGTATTAAAATCTTCAAAGCAGCCTGAATACGGATGATATGTACCCGTGTATGGGGTTATCGCTTGCCATGCCTGGTCGTTATCCCATATATCGGCGAAACCGGGATCAGGAGCTGCAGTTGTCCCACATGGTACAAAATCAATATTCCATCTGGAAAGATTCGTAAATGAAGTAGTAGTGGCTGGTCCAATCAATTGCACAATGGTGCCTGCAGGAGAAACGAGCGATATCGTGAGATCACCGATGAATTCATGCATGAAATCTATTTCCACACCACAAATACCTTGCGTTGGACTTGACAGATTATTGTCTAGTAAACCTGAAACAGAAAATTGAATAGTTATACTATCATTGTCAGGAATGGGCACAGCGGACATTAATGTACATTGGCTGAACCCATCTGAGGATATTGAAATTAAGCAGAGTAACGTCAACAACCCTTGCAGCAAACATTTTGCTTTATGGTTTACATCAAACTTTATTTTAGGTTTTACCGGCATTCCATGGTTTTACTTAACGTGTGTTGTTATCTAACAATGATCCCGGGGTGAGAGGCAATAGTTTGATAATAATTTCCCTTTCCGAAAAAGAGCCCTCCAATTTGTGAGGAGGGCTCTGAAAACAAGAGAAATGGGCAAGTAAAATCTTTATGGAATCAATACATCGAAACTTGATTCCGGTTATTCTATTTTATCGGATGATCGTGACATCTCCGGCAAGGTTATCTTTCAGTCCATCACCGTAAAGTATTTCCATTCGGTATACATACACTCCAGGGTTCAGGTCTTCGCCGGCAAACTTACCATCCCATCCTATTGTAGGATCATTTGGTGGGAATTTTTCCCGCTTGTACACAAGATCTCCCCATCGGTCATACACTTCCAGAACTGTAATCTCTGTGACATCCGCATCTGTAAACAGCGTGAAGACATCATTCAGGTTATCACCGTTAGGACTAAATACATTAGGGACATATACATCACGCTTACGGACAACCTGGAATGTAATCGATTGCTCGATATAACAACCTCTGATATCATACGCTTCGAGTGTAATTGTACCTCCGAGATATGCTTCTAACTGCAATACCGGACAGTTGGTACAAATCACAGTATCACCCAATTTCCATACAGAGGAATCAGGAATAGATGAAGAACCTGAGTATAGATAGCTCAGTGTAATCGTATCGCCAAGGTTGAATACAAAATTACCGTTCACATAATTGACAATGGATAAATCCACAACAACCAGAGGATAGATCGTAAATGTATCTGTAAGCTTACAACCTGTAGCATCGGTTACTTCCAGTGAATAATGACCGGGAGATAAATTATTGAATACAGGAGAAGCTACCGGAGGTGCATTGTTCAATGAATAGGAATATGGACTGATACCTCCCACTACAGAAGATACCTGGGCTGACCCTGGAGGATCTCCTTCACAATCAGGAGACTGTACCAGCAATACCATATCTGTAGGGAAATCACCTATCTGATCGATTACAACCTGATCTGTTGCTGAGCAACCTGTGAGTTCGTTTGTTACTAAAAGCGTATACGTCCCTGCACCTGATGCAACAGGATTTGGAATATCAGTAGCTGAAAGCGTTCCACCTATGGTCGTCCATAAATAACTGAAGTTAGGTCCGGTACTTGTTCCACTACCACCAAGTGGTGCTGTAGATTGCGTACAATCCAACGTAGCCGTTACACCAGCATCCGCAACCGGATTAGCTTCAATGACAACTTCAACGGTCGCCATATCATCAGGACAAGGACCAGAACCCATAATCACGTAATCAAATGTATAGGTACCCGGAGCTTGTGCTGCAATATTGAATGTACCGTTTGTGCTGTTAAATGCACCACCTGTGCTAGGAAATTGCGATGATTCATTCCATATACCACCTGCATCTTCACCTGTTAATAATGAAGCGAGGGTCACAACCTGATTTTCGCCAAAGCAATAATCAAGCGGTGAGGATGCTACACCTGCTACAGGTGTGCGGAGTACATTGATGGTTAGTGTAGAATTAGGATCACAATACGAAGCAAGTCCTGACAATTCATACTGTAATGTGTATACGCCAGGATCTGCGCCATTAGCTTCAAATATATCCGGAGCAACAATCACTGCAGGATTTGATCCCGGAGGTTCGTTAATGACTGTCCATGTTCCACCGGATGCTGTTTGTGGCAATACTAAAGTACCCAGGCTTATAGATCCAAGATCGTTACAAAGATCAGGAGCAACCCCAAGATCAACTGGAGGACATGCACATGATGTGATCGTTACAGTCAGTGGGTAGGGTTTATCAGTACATGGTGCAGTAGCGGATGCAGTTGTATAGGTAAATGTATATGTACCCGCATTCAACCCATTGAAATTGACGTTGGCAGTATTACTCAGGTTGACTGTAGATGGACCTGAATTTTGAACCCAGGTACCTGTCTGATCACCGCCGGTAACAAGTGCATTGAAATTGATGGATGTTGAAGGTCCCCCTGGTTCCTGAACATCACAAGCAGAAGCCGTTGGCGTCACAGTAGCGAAAGGTGAAGTAAATTGAACAACATCAAAATCATCATTACCTATACATCCTGCATTACTGCTTACCGTTACTGAGTAATTGCCAGGTGCATTTACTGTAGCTGTCTGGCCTGTACCTAATCCACCACTCCATACATAATTATCATATCCTGCACCTGCATCTAAGACAGCTGCTCCTGCATCACAAATGGTTGAATCACCGGTGATCGTTGGACTCAATGTAGAATTAGCCTGCGTAATCACTGTATCATAAGCGATACAACCGGAAGGATCGATAACGATCACTGAGAATGTATCTTCTACCGTTACAATGATCTGATCTGTCGATTCACCAGTTGACCACAATACAGAAGCATATCCCGGAGGAACAGCCAGTGTTGCCTGATCACCAGGACAGAATGTCAATGTACCATTGATCTGCACAGTTTCCTGGTAAGGATTATTAACCGTAGTAACAGCGCTGTTCGTACAACCATTGGCATCTGTTATAGTAACCGCATAAGGGCCGGCTGTATTGATTGTAATGGTTGGTGTAGTTTCTGTAGTACTCCAAACATATGTGTACCCGGCTGTAGCTGTCATCTGTGTATTACCCCCAACACAAAAATCAGGAGAACCACTGATGGCGACAAATGGTACAGGATGATTTGTTACTGTGAATGCAGCATTACCGACACAACCAACGCCATCGACAACAGTGACTGTATACAAACCTGATGTGGAAGTAGTGATCGTCTGTGTCACAGCTGAACCCGCATTGGCGGACCACAAATAACTGGCGTATGGCCCTCCGGCATTGAGCGTGGTAGATTCACCTGTCTGACAAATAGTTGTGTCTCCAGTTATGGAAGGAACAAAAGGAGTTTCTACGATAGTGTGACTGGCTGTCGAAGTACAGCCATTACTGTTGGTGACCGTCACCGTATAGGTTCCCTCTTCAACGGTTATAGTCTGTGTGACAGCCGTTGTACTCCAGATATACGAAGTAAATCCTGCTCCTGCGTCAATAGTTGTTTGTACACCTGCACAAATTGAGGTAGGTCCGGTAATAGCTGCAATAAAATCAGCGGAGGTGATTGTAATGCTATCTGAACCGGTACAGCCGGTATTATCACCAACTGTAACAATGTATGTACCCGGGGCTGTTACATTTACAGATGGAGTGACGGCACTACCTGCATTGGCTGACCACAGGTAGGATGTAAATCCAGGTGCAGCGGAAAGGGTAATTGTTTCCCCTGTACAAATGATATTGTCACCTGTCAGTCCAGGGCTGAGTGTAGCAGTTTCTAAGACAGTAAATTCCTGGTAAGCAGAACAATTATTATCATCATAAACGGTTACCTGGTATTCGCCATCGCTACAAACATCAAATTCATTGCTACAACCTGGACATTGATCCCATTGAATAATGTTCCAGGGTCCTCCATACGCATCTGCGTCAATGGTTACGCAATTCCCGGGACATATTTCAAAAGTATCTGTAAGGTTGAATACAGGTTGTGGAAATAATCCCACATCTACCGATATCTCTCCTGTACATCCAAATTCATTGGTAACTGTAACCGTATAGGTGCCTGCTAATGATACGCCAATTGTTTGTTGACCATCGGCAGCGGGACCCACAGACCATGCATAATCTTCAAAATCCGGCGTCACAGTCAACTCAACCGGATCATCAAAATTACAAACCAGAATATCTGGTCCCAGTTCAGGAACGGGCGTAGGCTGAGATTCGATTTCGAGTTCAGCGCTATTGGTACATCCATTTGCATCCGTAACCGTTACTGTATAAAATCCAGGTATGGATGCCTGAATATTTTTACCTGATTCCAAACCACCAGGTGTATTCCATTCATATAAATAAGGAGGCTCACCAAGCGAGGCAACACCGGCTAACTCAGTAGACTGACCTTGACATATGGCTAAGACACCATTGACTGCGTCAACATATACTTCAGGTGTCTCATTAAAGGTGATAATCACTGAATCCTTTCCGATACAACCTTCATTATCCGTCACGGTGACAATATGTTGTCCTGACTGATCAGTCATGATTTGATCACTCATTGAACCGGAACCATCCGGGAACATCCATTCAAAATCATATGGATCTATACCGCCTGTGGCAGTGGCTTCCAATGAAAGTGGACCGTCCTGCAAACATTGTTCTACAATCGGAGCTACTATATCAACAGGAAAGGTTGAATACACATCAAGTGTGACCGTAGCAGTTCCAAAACATCCAACCTCATCTGTAATACTGACAGTATATGTAGTTCCATTGACCGGATTAGGTATTGTTATACTTGCTGTTGATTCACCACCGGGTGCCCATAGATATTCATAATTTCCGGAACCTCCCATCACATTAGGGGTGATCACATAGGGTGTAGTAGGTGTGGCGCACATGACCAATGGATCAATCGTTGCGGTGATCTCAGGGAATACTTCTATCGATACTTCCTTTTGGAATACAGGACATGCTCCTCCTGCGAAACCGAGGAATGTATAGGTTACTATTTCTGAATCAGTTCCTCCATTGACCAATGTATTAATGACGACATAGCCTGGTCCGCCTGATCCAGGCAGAGCACCTGTAACAGTTCCTGATTGGACAGTCCACTGCCAATAATCTACCCCAGGTTCATCGATGACATAGAGAAACAATTGATTGCTACATATAGGATCCAGCTCTTCTTGTGCTTCCATCAGTTCAGTACAACACATAGGTAGTGTCACTGAAGCTGGTTGGTCAAGGGCGCATACACTGGCACCTCCAGTCCAGGATCCTGTTTCCCCATCAGCAGTTGTTGTAAATCCAAGTAAAAGATTCATTGTACTTGCATCTTCAAGACAATCCGGATAAGGTCTGACGATAAGGTCAAAACAGAAAGCCCATGGACCCATACCACCACCGCATGTATTACCATCCCCCCAATCATATGCAACGGGTGGACCTGGTGTCCCACAAGTACCATTAATACCATACGCAAACCATCCACCCGGAAGGTAGTCTCCCCAGGGCGTTCCCCAGCATGGGCCACAACATCCACCGGTGATACCACCTAAATTAGGACATTGAGGATCATATAGAATATTGCACATTTCAACCGTTCCATTACCGTCAAAGTCACCAATCTGATAAAATGCATTGTTGTGGTGATAGTCAGTAGAAGTGAACCAATCCCAGGTAGAAGCGCCATATAAACCATTACCGGCAACACCGATTGTATTTCCGTTTACTGTTGCATTCAAAGGTTGTCCATTGGCATCAAAGGAAGATGGATCCCATCCGTTTCCAAACCTGGGAATTAATCCCTGGAACCATTGGCAACCATTACCTGCAGCTGTATATGAATTGACATTCATACACACACTTACTGTTTCACCAGGGAAAAATGGACCTTCAAGAGGACCACCTGCTGACCTGGCCGTTATTTCAATATTCTGACTTGTGACACAAGCTGATGCCTGTGAAATAGTATTGACACACAATTCAAATTCACCACCGACATTATTGAGGGAACTCACCGCTATATAATAAATGGAGCTGGCCCCCACATCAGTTCCCAATGCTTCTGCCTCACCATTTGATCCCACCACACAAGGCAAATCACCCGCAGTCATTGGGACCTGGATAAGAGAGTTACAATCTGTTACTTGCTGGAACAACGTAACAGTAGGAGCATCAAATTCCGTACTCGTCACAAAGATATTCATCAAGGTAGCACTGCCGTCTGTCGGGACCTGAAACCAAACAGTTGGAAAAGTACCTACTTCACAAGCATTGTTAAATGCTTCAGGATCAGCAAAAAGATTACATCCATCCACACATACGAAAGGCATATCCGATTGAACATTCGGAATAACTGTTGCTTCTGTACACAAATCATTAGTGAAACAAGGTGGAACTTCGTCAACACAGATTTCAAAATCTGACTCCGTAATCTCCTGGGTAGTAACAGAAAGCAGATAAGTAATACCCGGCTGAACTGGCCCCCATTCAATCGTTGCCGTTGGTGGAGCACCGCATTCGAAGAAAACAATGTTTCCCGGCTGATTGCAATCCGCGGTCTCCCACAAAATGATTGAAACCTGGCTTTGTGGAAAAACATCATCTAAGGTAAAATCGATATTAAATCCTACATTATCGGGATCGCCCAATGTCAATGTGTACCATACAGTATTTTCAGTAGCATTCTGGCATGCTCCGGGAACGAAATAGCCTTCAGGATTTGCATAGATAGTCGTTCCATTTGTACAGTCATTGTCGGTAGGTAATGCTATGGCATCGCAAGGCAAATCATTTGGGGGTGGTTCAGGATTGAAAGCATTCATACAAAAATCACCCACTGAATTATTTTCAAAACCAACAGCGATATAATAGGTATTACCTATCACCAGTTGATCATTGAAATCCAATACGGAAGCATAGGCACAATCAAGTAGTTGTGCTCCGGCAAATTGACATGGGGTACCTGTAAACTGTACTAAAGCTATTTGTGGGTCAATACCAGCTGCATCGGGATCAACAGTGACTTGAAGATCAGGTCCCTGTGCTACAAATGAATACCAGATATTGTAGTTACCACCTGTCCAGCAACCAAAAGTTCCAATGTCTGTTGACGGCCAGTCATTATTAAGAGGGTTGCCTGCTATCGTAGTGAAACATGTTGTAGGGTCATCTAATACATTGGTAGGAATCACAATGGCCATATCGCAGTCGTCATTGACGGCCGGTACAGGATTGTCTATACAAAGGTCAAAATCACCGATTCCATTTCCGTTGAAATCACTGTTTTGAAACCCAACCACTACATAGTATGTGTCCCCTATGACAAGTTGATTGTCAAGGATAATATGATTTGTTCCTGTTGCACATCCAAGGTCCACCGCGCCAGCTGCTGTACAATTAGTCGCAAAATCAATTACGGCTAATTGACTCACGCCTGGTCCTCCTGCAGGAACGTTTACATCAAGACTCACGCCTTGTGCAACAAAGGAAAACCATACATTATAGGTAGACCCGGTAAAGCAACCGGGAATAATCACATCCGTAGAAGGAAATTCATTGCTGGAATTAAAACAAGCATTATCAAGGTTGAAAAGAGGGGTCGCTGTGAAACAATTGTCATTACTGGCCGGTGCAGGATTATCTATACAAATGTCAAACGTTCCGTCAGCATTATTATCGAAGGCCACCATCACATAATAGGTGTTGCCCACTACCAATAGATTATCAACTACAAGTGTAGTCCCACTAATACAATCTATTTCCTGTGCATCTGCTGCATTACAAGGCGTAGTTGGAAATTCTATGATTGTGATTTCGGGTACTCCGGGACCGTTGTTAACAGCAATCTCGGCACTTACACCGTCGGCAACGAAACTAAACCATACGTTTTCGTTTGCTCCGACCGTACATGAACTGGGACCAATATCCTCAGTTGCTCCGGTATTGTCATTTCCTGTAAGGCACGTACCGTCAAGGTTCGTAATAAGAATAGCGCCAGAACAGGGATTATTAGGTTGTGCAACACTGTATAGGTAAGACCCTACACATATGCATAGCAAAAGCAGTCTTGTTCGCATTTGTAAATCGTATAATTACTTGCCCAAAAAAATATGTTATGCCCAAACGGTTTCTCGGAAGAAAGCACAATATACAAATTATATATTGTTAAAATCTTAATTGGCAGGAGATTATACTCGTTTTCAAGCAAATATGAATTTAAAAATTTATTTTTAATAAATTGTAAATCAAGTATTTGCAATTAAAATGAACACCTCACCCTGCGAAAAAAAACCAACCTGCCTTATATCCTTTGATCCCTTGTGTTTTTTGTAATGACTATGTGCAATAAATCCTGCAGTTTTCCGTTATACTCTCATTCAAGCCCAAAACCCAACCCAAAACCCGGAAATTCTATTTTACCGGGCGTAAATCTTGCCCTCGATTTCTTTCAATCCAAACCACTTCATAACGTTTGGCAAGGATAGAATGATGTCTTATCTATCACAGGATACTATTGCCTTCTATATCGCTGCCTGTACTTCTATATTTCTTTGACAGTTTTCAGCATTCTTGGCATTCCCTGCAGATCGATCCTTAGCTCGCTCTGGCTCCATGGCCCCTTCTTGAAGCAATCTTCTATCTGCTGAGCCCGAAACTCATTTAATTCCATATAACAGCTACCGCCTCCTTTAAGAGAATCCCCCCCCACCTCACTGATTTTTTTATAAAAAATATCAGGGTCAGGGCCAATAGGAAAAAGTGCTTCCCTGGGTTCATACTTCAACTGATGAATAATCTGCTCACCAGCGATTTCTTTAGATATATACGGAGGGTTGCTGACAATGATATCAAAATGGCCCAGTCCTGACAGGCCTTCCGTTAAAAAGTCCCTCTGGTAAAAATTGATTTCGGTTTCCAATGACCGGCTATTCTCCATTGCAACTTGCAGAGCACCTTCTGAAATATCCAGGGCTGTGATATTAGCCCGATCACCCAGCCGTTTTTTTAAAACCAAAGCAATACATCCACTTCCCGTTCCGATATCGAGAATCCTGATTTCATTGGCCTGCAACAATCTGACATCTGACAATATCCATTCGACAAGCTCTTCTGTTTCCGGTCTCGGAATCAAAACGTCCTGGTTGACCTTAAACTTTAACCCATAAAACCATGCGTGTCCTGCGATATATTGTACCGGCTCTCCATTCACAAGCCTTTCAAATATCTTTTCCAGTCTTTCCTGTACCTGGTGGGACAACTTGTGTGATTGGGTCGGACCAAATTCAAGGATCTCAGTCCATACCCAACGGGCGAGACTCATGGCTTCCCGGTCAATAGCAATGTCCAATTGTTCGAGCCGGTCAGCTATCTTCGTTATATTCCAAACATCCATTTAGTACCAATAAAGATAACTGTCAATAGCACAGCATAGCCCATCAAAACCTTATAGTTCATTAATTGAGTGGTTTGAATGCCATACTTATTCCTGACATACACCAGCAGGACTATCTTCTCAAAAATAAAAGCAATCAAAGTACCCCATACGATCCCGATCAGCCCATACCAATAAAGTAAAACAAGGCTAGCTACTACATTGACCATCAATTCAGCCAGAGAAATATACCAGAGCACTTTTGTATCTCCCCTGGCCATTAAGACTGTCTGAGGAAACACCAATTGTGTAAGCGTCAGCAGCAGGTATATATTAAAAATCAAGGCACTTTCCTTATACGCTATTCCAAAAAGCTGTTGGAATAAAACAGGACTTAAAAACATCACAACTGCGACACTTGGATAGCATATATGCATTAATCGGGTTGATCGGAATCTGAGTTCAGCTAGTGCTTCTGTACCTTTAAGCCTGGGGATCATAATGGTACTGAGTCCTGCAGCAAAAGCTATCACCAATGGGAATTCACGAGCACCATATCTGAATATTGCAAAAGAAGCTTCATCAAAATGACGTGCTACCAGCCATGCATCAAAGCTACGTGCAATGCCTATCGAGACTGCATACATAATCAATGGCCAGGTGGCAGGCCAAAGATCTACAAACATGGACTTTAATCTGAGCTCACGTATAAATTTGCTATTGAGCATTACCCAGACCAAACCTACAAGCGCATAGCTCAACAAACCTATCAGGATACCTGTGAGCGATGGGATGCTCATCCATCCTACTATGCATGCAAAGGTTGGGCCTACCAAGACAAAAGCAGATAAAAGCAGCGAATGCCTACCCTTGAGCAATCCAATAAATGGTGCCACCCATACCGGAATGATGAGTGCCTGGTAAATGGTAAATAATCCCAGGCCATCAAGCGATGGCCGATGTACCAATAAGGGTAACAAAACTCTCTGTCCTAACATCAACACCGCCATTGCTACCAGCGAAAGGATGAGGTAAAACCATAAAAAAGTAGCTGTTGTCGTAGGATTGTCCCTGGGAAAAGGGCTGGCAAGATATCCTTTCAGAAATGCGTCTGACCAGAAGAAGGTCATCAGGTATCCGCATAACATAAGCATTTCAAAACCTCCGACCTGATCAAGTGGAAGGTAGCGTGCTATGACTATGGATGACAGCAACACCCCGGATTGCCGGCAAAGCATAAAAAACTGAACTTGCCGGACAGGATCAGTAATCAGTAGTTGTAATCGGGAACTCCAGGACATAAGGCTGCCGAAAGATGATCAAAAGCGGTCAGAATCCTCAACAAATTTATGGCATGCTCTAAAAGTCCTACGAAAAACCATGGATATCTGATATGTAAAATGCGTGTTTCCTGCATCATTTAAGGAGTGTAAACCTTTTAAACCTTTAGCCATGACACAACCACTTGTATTAAATCATGAGATGAATGACATCATCTTTGAAGGAAGGAATAAATCCTATGGAGCCTATGTCCTCCGACACGAATATGAAGGGAATATGGCCAGGGCAATGCTTGCCGGATTGCTCTTTTTCCTCCTTTTTGTCACCAGTTCGTTTGCTTACTACTATTTCAAAGGACAGGCGATACCTGATATCATTTTTACAAACACACCAGTCAACCTTGACCAGTTCACACCAAAGCCTGTGCTAAAACAGCCTGTGACACCAGTCAATTCCCCTCCTCAAAAATTAAAGCCGCAAATAAAATTTGTTCCTCCTGTAGTGGTTCCTGATGAGGAGGAAACACCTGAAGACTTGCCTCCGGGAATTGATGAGCTTAAGAACAATAACATCGGTTCACAGACGCAAATTAATGCCAATGGCACCATTGATGCTGATCTTGGTGTTGAAAACCCTGGTACAGGCATTGTTGACGAGCCTTCACCTGAGCCGACTGTTTATAATTCGTATGCAGTCGAGCAACAACCGGAATTTCCTGATGGGTTAGATGCGATGTATACATTCCTGAAGAAAAATATTGGGTATCCACAATTAGCAAAAGAGATTGGGCTATCAGGAATTGTCTATGTGCAATTTGTGGTTTCGAAAGAAGGGAGGATTGAGCATGCAAAGATTGTCAGAGGTGTTGGTGGGGGATTAGATCAGGAAGCTTTGAGGGTAGTCAATCTGATGCCTGCCTGGAAACCTGGAAGACACAATGGAAAACCTGTAGCGGTGAATTTCACGCTCCCCATAAAATTTCAGTTACTCAAATAAAATTGCGGCGCTGAAAGAAGGCTAATTTGGTTTTAGTTCCTATCTTGATCGTCTATGGATGTTAAACAATTCAGTTTTTCGTATGGCACCTATGACGATCAGGATTTTCTCACCGGCGGAGATCGACTCCTTCTCGCTGAGTCAGTAAGAGCATGCGCTAAGGCTTACGCACCTTATTCAAATTTTAAAGTTGGTGTTGCGATTCGTACAGAAGATGGACAGATTATCATTGGTTCCAATCAGGAAAATGGAGCCTTTCCCATCGGACAGTGTGCGGAGCGTGTTGCATTGTATGCCATGGTTCATCAACATGGTCGAAAACCGATTGACACGATTGCAATATCCGTTGATAACGAAAATCAACTTACTCCCGCCAGCCCATGTGGATCATGTCGTCAAATGCTAAATGAATATCGAAGTTATCAGACGAATCCAATCCGCCTGCTGCTTTCACTTTCGAGCGGCGGCGTTGTGTATGAAATTAATGATGTAAAGGATTTGCTGCCTTTTGCGTTTGATGGATCGTTTTTAGGCCAATGAAAGGCAGAGAGCATAGGGCATAGAGCATAGAGCAGCATAGAGCAGGGGGCAAGGAGCAAGGAGTAGTTAGAAGTTAGAAGTTAGCAGCTAATTAAAATGCAAACTCACAACTCGTCACTCGAAACTCGTCACTCGAAACTCGAAACTCGTCACTCGAAACTCGAAACTCGAAACTCGAAACTCATTCTTCTAGCTCAGCGATCATTGACGTCACCAACTTCAAGTCCTCTTCTGTGTCAATCCCTTTCGACTCTATACTGGTCTGAAGGCATTGAATCGTAAATCCATTGGACAACCAGGTAAGTTGTTCAAGCTTTTCCATAGACTCGTAGTAGTGGATAGGAAGTTTTTCGAGTGCAAGAAGGGCTTGCGAAGTATATGCGTACATACCGATATGTCTGAAATAAGGACCTTGACTCAGCCAACTCTCGATCGGCAAATCACGCACAAACGGAATGGCTTGCCTGCTGAAATACATCGCTTGTCCTGCAGTGTTGACCACAACTTTCACCACATTCGAATTACCAAGGTCCGCTACATCTTCTATGCGATGGACCAGGGTTGCAATTTTTAATCCTGTCTGTTCGATGATATGCAGGGCCATCTGATCTATCATCAATGGGTCTATCAATGGCTCATCACCCTGTACATTGACGACATGCGTAACCATTGGAAACTGACTCAATACTTCAGCGCAGCGAAACGTGCCTGACGGTTGGTCATACCTCGTCATCACTACATCATAACCAAGCTTCTTGACATGGTTATAGATAAGGATATCATCGGTAGCTACACAGAAATGATCTATCATTTTTGCCTGCTGTACTCTTTCACAAACTCTTTGGATGAGGCTCTTTCCCCGGATCATGAGCAATGGCTTACCAGGTAATCGTTGGGATCCATACCGGGCTGGAATAATGGCCATGGTACTGTATGCGTTCATATGTTTTAGTCTTGAGCTCGGGCAAAAGTCCGAATTTTAATTAAATATTACAATTTTATTTAATATGTAATATATTTGACGGACAATTGATCAACCCTATGCGAACCCTTTTACTCCTCTTTCTTTGTTTTGGGCTTTCCTTCACTGCGCAGTCGCAAGGTGATTTGGCATCCAATGCCACACAGAAATTTGTCCATTACCTTGAGCCAACAGGCCTTGTCCTCATCGAATCGCTTCAACCAGGCATGACTCTTTATGGCCTCTCCAGAAAATATAATGTCAGTTTAGATTCCATCCTTCAAGCCAACCCTGACCTCAACCCCGGGGCGATACCCCTGGGCTATCCTGTGAATATTCCGATTTACCCAAAAGCTATTTCCTGTGCGGCTCCAGAGGACGCTGACGCCGCCATTCCATTGTATTACAGGGTGCAACCAAAAGAAACATTATACCGGATTTCAAGAGTGTACCTCGAAGTCACTCCGGAGCAAATCATTTCGCTCAATCCAAGGGCTGATGCCGGACTTTCTATTGGTCAGGTCATCCACATTGGCTGGTATACCCCTCAGAAAAACACACACAGTCCCGCTGGTGCAACCAAACAAATGGCAGGTGATTCTTCGGTGTTCGTTGTCAAGGACTACAACAAAGAATATAAAACAGAAGGCAAAGTCATCCGTGAACAAAAGGGTCTGGCGGTCTGGAAACCCGGCAATATGCAATCTCATTTTTATGTCCTCCACCCTACTGCAAAGGTGGGTTCCTATATGGAGGTTACCAACCCGATGTTACAGAAGACACTCACAGCTAAAGTTGCAGGCAATATACCTCCAGGATTATATCAATCCAATGTTGGATTAGTTGTCTCTCCCTCTGTTGCCAGGGCCCTGGGCGTGTTGGATCAGCAGTTCTACGCCAGGTGGAAATTCGTCGAGTAAGGCCTATTTTTTGCATCTTTGCCCCCGATGAAAATTCGTAATAATGTGCTGGAGACCATAGGAAATACGCCTATGATCCGTCTCCATAAATCGGTCACAGGTGTCAAGGCCCAGGTGCTGGCTAAAGTTGAAACCTTCAATCCCGGCCATTCCATCAAAGACCGCATGGCTGTCCAGATGATCGATGATGCTGAAGCCAATGGCAAGCTCAAACCTGGAGGAACTATCATAGAATGTACATCCGGTAATACAGGGATGGGCATTGCACTTGTAGCTGCTGTGCGAGGATACAAATGCATCTTTACGACCAGTGACAAACAAAGCAAAGAGAAATTTGACATGCTCAAGGCGCTTGGCGCTGAGGTCATCGTCTGCCCTACCAATGTTGAGCCTAAAGACCCCAGATCCTACTACTCTGTAGCCGAAAGATTGAGCAAACAAATTCCTGATTCGTACTGGGCTAATCAATATGATAACCTTTCCAATTCAAAAGCGCATTATCTCACTACCGGTCCTGAAATATGGGACCAGACGGATGGGAAAATCACTCATCTGGTGGTAGGTGTTGGTACAGGAGGCACCATCTCAGGGACAGCAAAATTTCTGAAAGAAAAGAATCCGGATATTAAGATATGGGGCATCGATACTTATGGAAGTGTATTCAAGAAGTATCATGAAACCGGCATATTTGATGAAAAGGAAATCTATCCCTACATCACTGAGGGCATTGGAGAGGATATCCTGCCTGCCAATGTGGACTTCAAGCTGATTGACCATTTTGAAAAAGTAACCGATGGTGACGCGGCTTTAGCTGCCCGCCGGCTGGCCAGGGAAGAAGGTTTATTACTTGGCTATTCTGCCGGCAGTGCCCTGGCGGGATTATTACAATTGAAAGACAGGCTAACAGAAAAAGACGTAGTCGTCATTATTTTTCACGATCATGGCAGCCGCTATGTGGGCAAAATCTATAATGATGACTGGATGCGGGAGCGGGGTTTCCTTGATAAGGAACTGATGGTCAGAGACCTGATCAAGGCGCATGCTAACCAAAAACTGATTACTGTAGGTGCAGATGATAAAGTGAGGCAAGCGTTACAACTGATGAAGGAATACGATATTTCCCAAATCCCCGTTATGAAAGAAAACGAGATTGTCGGATCCGTATCTGAAAATGCGGTATTGACCTACATTCTTGAGAATCCATTGAGTCATGCTGAAAAGCCTGTATCAGAAATTATGGATGAACCATTGCCTATGGTGGATGAAGATCTGCCGGTCAGCAAACTCAATAAGTATATCACTAAGAAGGTACCTGCCGTCATGGCAAAAGATAAAGCAGGCAATATCCACATACTCACCAAGTATGATATCCTGCAAATGATCTGATTTTATGAAGCAAATTTTTACTCTTTTTACAGGCCTTCTATGCTGTCTGCTTTTTTCTGGAACTACTACTGCCCAGGATAAATTATTTACACAGGCCTTTGCACATCCTGTTGATCTCAACCCATCATTTTCCGGATCGATTGAAGGTCGCTATCGAATCACCATGGCGTATCGCGATCAATGGAGGAGCATGATTGAAAGCCCTTTTACAACCATGGGCATTTACGGGGATATCAAGATATTTAATGAAAAGCAAAGTGATGATTTTTTCGGTGCCGGATTTTCGTTGATCGCTGACCGCACTGCCATCTTTAATGTCAATCAAAATATCATATCCCTATATGGAAGTTATCATAAAGCACTCAATGCAGATAAAAAACAGTTTCTCTCTGCAGGCCTGAATTTTGGGATTGCGCAGCGTAACATGAACTATGAAAATATTTATTTCAACGACCAGTTTAACGGGCTGGATCAATATTCCCTGAGTACTGCTGAAATCCTTCCTTCCAATAATTTTGCTTTCATGGATCTTGGATTGGGGGTGAGCTATATGTCAGCTCTTTCCGAATATTCAAGTTTATCTTTAGGTATTTCTGTGGACCATATCCCAGGTAGTTCCATTTCTTTCTATAAACATTCTCTCGATCAGGACATTGAATATCCGGATGCTAAGATCGACCGGAAACTGACGACCTATCTCTCCATGGAGTTAGGCTCCAATGAATATATTTCCATCCTTCCAAGGTTTATTTGGCAACAGGAAGGCCCACACCAGATGATTTCTGCTGCAGCTTTAGTCAAATTTGATATTACCAATTATGACAACAAAGCGTTCCATATCGGCGGTGGCTTTCGTATGAACCAAACCTCCACTTCATCCCTGAAACCTACTGCCGTCTACATCCTGACTGCCTTTGAACTCGAAGGGTTGTTGATTGGATTGAGCCATGACATTACAACGACCAGCCTTGGATCATTATCACCCGGCAGGGGTGCTTTTGAATTGTCTATTAGTTTCACCGGCTTGTATGAAAATGATGAGTCGATGTGTCCTACGTTTTAGCAAAGGGCAGAGAGCAGAGAGCATAGAGCATAGAGCAGCAGAAAGTATAAAGTGTCGAGTTACGAGTATCGAGAGTTGATTGACGAGTGTTGTTCGTTCAAGTGGCGCCTTTTGCGCCATCCCGCGTATTATTTGGCGGGATCTCCATTGATTTGAATGCAATATCTGCTCTTCTCATGACGAGCGAATTAACGACACATGATCCGCTATTCTCCAGAAAGTGGACCATTATCACTTTCCACTTGCATGTCACGCACAACCACACCTAAACCCACTCTTCTCACGTTCTTACGCTCTTACGCTCTTACAACCTGACGTTCTCGACAATCTCTAAACCAAAGCCAATCAACCCTACCCGTTCTACCGTGTGATTTGACATGAGTTTCATTCTTGTAATTCCGATCTCACGCAATATCTGGGCGCCTACACCGATGTCTCTTTGTTCGGAGGAAGAAATATCATCGTATCCTGCGAAAGACTTTAGGACGTCAAGAACATTATCGGACAACTCACTGTGCCGCATGAGGAGGAAAACACCATTGCCCTCATGTTCGATCAAGGACAATGCACGTTCGATTTCATTACCGGTGTTGCCAAATATTAAGCCAAGTAAATCTCCTGTTCTCGACATGCTGTGTACACGAACGAGACTGGATGGTTGCATACCTGGATTTCCTTTGACAAGCGCCAGGTGAATATCATCGGTAATCATTTGTTTGAATGGAATCACTTCCCAGTCACCAAACCTGGAGGAAATTTTATAAGAGGGCATGCGTTCGACTATTCTTTCGCGCTCCATCCGAAAAGAAATCAGGTCCTGGATGGAAATGATTTTTAATCCATGGTGCTTCGCGATGTCAATCAACTGTGGAAGCCTTGCCATGGTCCCATCCTGATTGAGGATTTCAACCAATACACCTGCCGGATAAAATCCTGCCATACGGGCAAGATCAATAGCTGCTTCAGTATGACCGCTTCGACGCAGCACCCCACCTGTCTTTGCTTTCAATGGGAATATATGTCCCGGCCTTGCATAATCTTCTGCCTTGATAGAAGGATTGATCAATGCCCTGATACCGGTCGCGCGGTCCTGCGCTGAAATGCCTGTGGTGCACCCATAGCCTATGAGATCTATGGATACCGTAAAGGCTGTCTCATGTAAGGCGGTATTGTCTTTAACCATCATCTGGAGTTTCAACTCCTCTACTCTCTTCTCATCGAGTGGTGCGCATATCAATCCTCTGCCATGGGTGGCCATAAAATTGATGATTTCAGGGGTCACACATTGTGCCGCGCAAATGAAGTCACCTTCATTTTCGCGGTCTTCGTCATCTACGACAATGACCACTTTACCCATCCGGATATCCTCGATCGCTGAAGCGATTGTATCTAATTGTGAAGTCATTTCCATCACACCTGGTTCAGAATATATCATGTCTCTGCGTAAACATTTTTAGCACTAATAAATGATTCCAGCTTATTTACCTGGTCTTCCCATTGATAATTTGCCATCACGAAAGCCCTGGCAGCTTCCGAGAGCCTGTTGTATTCTTTTGAATCAGCCATCAACCGTTGAATATGATCAGCCAATCCTTCTAATGAATCAGAAACAAGAATTTCTTTGCCCAATTCAGCTCCGATCGCATTGTTGACCATGGTCGTTGTCACACATGGCAATCCCATCGCCATCGCTTCAAGTATCTTATTCTGTAACCCCAAACCTGAGAACATTGGCGCTACAAAGATACGACCATCTGCATAGGCATCCCTTATATCCTCCACCCAGCCACGAATGCTGACTCCTTCGTAGTGTTTCAATTGACGAATCTTCCTTCCGGGTCTTGCCCCGGCCAATAAAAGAGTGATTTTAAGCCCTCGTCGCGCTAGTTCGGGTAAAAGTTTCCTCACAAGATATTGGGCAGCGGCAGTATTGGGACCATACCCAAGATTGCCCACAAAAACGAGATCGTGGGTTGGTGGATTTCCCTGGAGACGTGGAGCAAATTGATCATCCACTCCATTAGGAATGACTTTGATCTGGTCATGCGTGGCCAATCGTAATCGATCCCTGTCCTGCTTTGAAATAATCGTATGCTTATCAAAATCCTTATAAATCGTCCGCTCATACGCAGCAAGACGTTTCGCTTCCCAGCGGAATACAAACCCAAACGGATGATATTTTTTAGCTAACTGTAGCATCCCTTCTGAAAACACATCCATATAGTCAAGTGTTTTGGGGAATGGCAGGGACCTTACATAGGGAGAAGCCCTGATCAACTGACAAACAATGTGATCGGGGTCGAGGTGAATGATATGATACTGTACTTGCCGCTTGATCGAACGATCCAGAAAATAGCTTACCTGCAAGGGCAATCCTTCAAGCCACCCCAAGGCAAGCTGAAAGGGAACCAGCCAATTGCGAATCCTGAAGACCTTGATAGAAGTACAATAAGAAGACATTGCCTCCAAATCCTCTGCAGAAATCCTATGATGAGACACAGCGACCAAATGGATCTCATGATGCCGGCTCAATAGCCTGATTTGGTGAAAAGCCCTCAGTTTGTCTCCCTTTTCTACCGGGTAAGGAAAACGTGATGTGACAAATACGATCCGCACGTGATAGAGTCTGAGTTAGGAAGTCCTGGAGTTGATAGAAGATGAATCTGAAGATTGTCCATGGTAACCCATGAGCATCTGATAGATATCAAATATTTTTTGTGCGGCATCACCTCCATTAAATTGTTGGGTAGCATTTTCCTGTGCATGCTTACTGATAGCCAGGGCTTGTCCGGGCTGTTCAACGCAAAATTGAATAGCCTGAATAAAGGCCTCTTCGCTATCTGCCACCAGAAAGTCCTCCTGATGCTTTCCATCAATACCTTCCTTCCCAACGGATGTAGTAATGATGACTTTGCCCATCATCATGCCTTCTACTATTTTTACTCTCATGCCACTACCAGAGAACAAAGGCACAATCATTACTGAATGCCGGGCTATAAATTGAGCGGCGTCTGCTACTTCACCATGTACGAAAACATTTGGCATTTTCAGTTCCAACAAAGACATGGGTGTATTTCTTCCGGCAATATGTAATGTCATCTCCGGCCATCGCTGATTTATTTTTGGCCAGCAATTGGCGAGAAACCATACGAGTCCTTCGAGGTTGGGCACCCAATCAAGCGAACCAATGAAACAAAGTGACATCGATGTGCCTAATTCTGGAGGCGCATTAGGATAGGCTTCTGCATCAAAACCAATTGGAGCTGCTGAGGCACCATTGGTATATCCTTTTGCGAGAAACTGGTGCAGATCCCTTTCAGTAAGTGTTACCAGGTAATCATATACAGGAAACTGGCCGATTTCATATTCCTTTAATTTGCGGGTAAGGTAGGCCAGGTACAATTTGCGAAGATTTGATCCGGTGTTTTGCGTGATCCTTTCCCAGATTTCATGTTCTACATTATGTGCGCGCATGACGATCCTTGCATCAGAATATTCGCGAATCGTTTCCACATATGGAGCAAGGTAGAGTGTTTCGAGTTGTATAATATCGAAAGTCTCTTGCTTCAGCACTTCGATCAACTTAGCCTTGAACTGGCTGGACTTAAATCTGCGGATATGATACGATTCACCGGACACCATACTGGCAATGGCCTTCCAGGGTTTGATGGAATTGTCAAGATCAACGGTATAGATGGAAGTGAAATAATTGTACTCCGGAGGTAGTTCGGAAGGATTGCTGTAATGCTTGCTGGTATTCATGCTTAGCAATGAAAGATCGCAGCCCAGGGCCTTCAGTTCTTTGCAAAGATTGCTCACCGCTATAGATTCACCATCTTTAAGCGGATAAGGAAATTTCTTGCAGAGAAACAGGACTTTCATAATCACTTTCAGGCGGGGGGGACAAAAATAGGAATTTTCAGCAGGTTAGTTCCAATATAACGTATGAGCGGGTCAAAATGGCGTCACCTCCGAATGCTACTTATTTCGCAAATTTGAGCCTACATGAATGGACAACATCAGCCTAACTGGGCTATCGAAGCTTCAGGAATCTATCGCAACTACGGTACACTGGAAGTCCTCAAGGGGGTTAGTATTTCCATTGCCAGGGGTAAAATGGTAGCTATCGTTGGAAAATCAGGATCAGGGAAAAGCACCCTATTGCATATCCTGGGCACCCTCGATGCTCCTGATGCGGGGCAGGTTTCCATTTGTGATATTCAAGTCAATGGCCTCAAAAGCAAGGCATTGGCTTCACTCAGGAGCAAGCATCTTGGCTTTGTATTCCAGTTTCATCACTTGCTGCCTGAGTTTACTGCCATGGAAAATATCGCTATGCCTGCCCTTATCACCGGAATGAAAAAGAAAGATGCTTTCAAAAGGGCCGGTGAACTCCTGGGCTATTTGCATCTTTCTGAGCGTGGCGATCATAAGCCTAATCAGCTCTCCGGTGGAGAGCAACAAAGGGTGGCTATTGGAAGGGCGTTGATGAATGAACCAGACATTATTCTTGCCGATGAGCCATCCGGCAACCTGGATACAGAAACTTCTGCACAGGTCCATCAACTTTTGAGGAGCATAACCACTGATATGGGAAAAAGCCTGGTGATCGTAACACACAATACAGATCTGGCTGCCTTGAGTGATGAGATTTATGAGATGAAAGATGGATTTTTACAAGTGAAGAGTGAAGAGTGAAGAGTGTCGTTTCGGCTCCGCTCAACGACCGGGAAATCTTTCAATCACCATAAAGACTGATTGTTTCGACTCCGCTCAACAATAGGCTAATAGTTTCAATAAAAAAAAACAAAGTTGGGCTG
>JAGOIB010000017.1:0-1994 GCA_017995875.1 Saprospiraceae bacterium | reverse complement strand
ATCGCCTCACTCTCATGTACAATCGTATCCTGGCTTGCATCTATCTCAAAGCGAAGATTTTCGATAATAAACTCCTGCCGTTCCATGGTGTTTTTGCCCATGTAGTATTCGAGGATATCATCGATGCTGGTGTTGTCTTGAATAAGAACAGGTTCGAGATGGATTTTTTCACCGATGAAGGCGCCAAATTCATCAGGTGATATTTCGCCCAAACCTTTGAAGCGGGTGATCTCAGGTTTGCCGCGAAGCTTTTCTATAGCTACTTGCTTTTCCTTTTCATTGTAACAATAGAAAGTCTGTTGCTTATCCCTGACGCGGAAGAGCGGTGTTTCTAAAATAAAAAGGTGGCCCTCTCTGACAAGGTCGGGAAAAAACTGAAGGAAGAAAGTCAACAGGAGCAACCTGATATGCATACCATCCACATCCGCATCCGTAGCAATCACTACCTTATTGTAGCGAAGGTCCTCTAGTCCATCTTCAATGTTGAGGGCATGCTGCAGTAAGTTGAGCTCTTCGTTCTGGTACACCACTTTCTTCGTCATTCCATAACAATTGAGGGGCTTGCCTCTCAGCGAGAAAACGGCCTGCGTCTGTACGTCACGTGCTTTGGTCAGCGAACCTGAAGCTGAATCGCCCTCTGTAATAAAGATGGTGCTGTTGTTTTTCAGTTCATCATCTACTTTGGTATTGTCATTGAAGTGAGCCCGGCAATCACGCAATTTCTTGTTGTGCAGGTTGGCAGACTTTGCGCGTTGATTAGCAAGTTTTTTGATGCCGGCGATTTCCTTACGCTCTCGCTCGGATTGTTGTATTCGCTTGAGCACTTCCTTTGCAACGTCCGGATTTTTGTGAAGGAAATTATCAAGTTGTTGGGTAACAAAATCATTGATAAATGAACGCACCGTTATTCCTTCCGGTGCTATGTTGTTAGAACCTAACTTTGTCTTGGTTTGTGATTCGAACACAGGCTCTTCGATCCTTACGCTTATCGCGCCGATAATGGAAGCGCGTACATCTTTAGGGTCGAAATTTTTATTGAAGTGATCACGAAGTGTTTTGACAATCGCTTCTTTGAAGGCATTGAGGTGTGTCCCACCTTGTGTGGTATGCTGTCCGTTGACGAAAGAGTAATACTGTTCGCCATAATGCTGGCCGTGCGTGAGGGCCATCTCGATATCTTCGCCTTTGAGATGAATGATTGGATAGCGTACTTCCTCGGTGGATGTTTTGCGTGTAAGGAGATCGAGCAATCCATCTTTGGAATGAAAGATCTTGCCGTTGTATTTGATTTTTAAACCTGCATTGAGCCATGCATAATTCCAGAGTTGTTGTTCGACAAACTCATCGCGGTATTCATAATCCTTGAAGATCACTTCATCCGGCACAAAAGAAAGGATGGTGCCCTGGTCTTCAGTAGACTTGATGATTTTTGATTCGGTTTTGATTTCGCCCTGGTGAAAAGTGGCTTCCTTGGATTTTCCTTCACGGATGGCGCGCACCAGGAAATAATCTGATAAGGCATTTACGGCTTTGGTTCCGACGCCATTGAGACCGACGGATTTTTTAAATGCTTTAGAGTCGTACTTACCACCGGTGTTGATTTTGGAAACGCATTCCACGACTTTTCCGAGCGGAATACCGCGGCCGAAATCGCGGACTGTCACTTTCTTGCCCTTGATCTCAACGTCTATTTGCTTGCCATGCCCCATGACGTACTCATCGATGGAGTTGTCGATCACTTCCTTGAGCAGGACATAGATCCCGTCATCGGGAGTGGAGCCATCGCCGAGTTTGCCGATATACATACCGGGACGCATGCGGATGTGTTCTTTCCAATCGAGGGTTAATATGTTTTCTTCGGTGTATTGGTTCATTTTCTTTGAAATAGGAGGCAAAGATATGAGAGAAAAGTGGAATGTGAAGTCACCGTTAAGCACGGAGGGCTCTTTTATGTTACTTTTTTCATTGCTAAAAAAGTAACCAAAAAATCTAGT
>JAGOIB010000016.1:20382-28423 GCA_017995875.1 Saprospiraceae bacterium | reverse complement strand
GCCATTTTTATTTTTCCTTCCCTAAATGCCTGCTCCAATTCCTGATCAGCCAACAAGGATTGTTCGATATCAAAATAATGGCTCGCTTCTATTTTGGTAATGATCTCTTGCGATGCAATATCCCTTGCATGGTCAATGATCAGGATCTTCGAGTTTTTTACTTCATTAGTGAGCGCAAATCCAAAGATGAGTATTTGTACGACAGGAAGGCCAAAGAGAATCAACAATGTCCTCCGGTCACGGAGCACATGATAAAATTCTTTTTTAACGAACGTAAATAGTTGTTTCATTTCCTGCCGTTTTTAGTCCACTCGTTTTGCACCCCTTGCCAGTTGATAAAATACCTCATCGATGGATTGGACATCAAATTGTTTTTTCAATTGTGATGGCGTATCCAATGCTTCTATATGGCCATCCACCATGATGGAAACCCGGCTGCAATATTCTGCTTCATCCATGTAATGTGTAGTGAGAAAGATGGTGATGCCTTTTTCCGAAGCGTCATAGATCAGGTCCCAGAATTGCCTTCTCGTCACAGGGTCAACTCCGCTTGTAGGTTCATCCAGAAAAACAATTTTTGGTTCGTGGAGTATAGCCACAGAAAAGGATAATTTCTGTTTCCATCCAAGGGGCAAGGAGGCCACTAATTTTTTTGTTTCACTTTCCAGTCCGAGGCGATTGATAAGTTCTTCAGTTTTTTGTCGCAGCTGACTAGAACTCAATCCATAGATTCCACCAAAAAAACGGATATTTTCGATGACGGTCAGATCTTCATACAAAGAAAACTTCTGGCTCATGTAGCCGATGTTTTTCTTGATTTGTTCTGTTTGTGTATAGACATCATACCCTGCAATCCTGGCTGTACCAGAGGTCGGAATAGAAAGCCCACACAACATCCTCATGGCAGTGGTCTTTCCGGCTCCATTCGCGCCAAGGAAACCGAAAATTTCACCTTTTTGAACTTCAAAGCTAATGGCGTTGACAGCGGTAAACTGGCCAAATTTTTTAGAAAGGTCTTTGGTTTGAATGACGATCTCAGCCATATCAGTTGCGTAATAGTTTGATAAAGCAATCCTCAATGGTTGGTGTTGATCGTTTTACCTGAACACCTGCAAATCCTTTGTCCAATAAGTAATTCGAAATAACGTGCTCATCTAGCTGATCATCGGTAGTCGTCATATGAGCGTATTCTCCAAAGGCATAGCTGGAGGTTGCTTTTTCAAATAGAGACAATTGTTTGAGTAACGCCGGCATCTTTTCCGCTTTCACTGCGTAAAGTCTTTCAGGGAAATCAGCTGAGATATTTTTAGGAGCATCAATGGATAATATTTTTCCATTTTGTATTAAGGCGATCCGATCACATTTCGTTGCTTCATCCATATAGGGTGTTGATACAATGATAGCTATTCCTTCCTCCTTGAGGCGAAGCAGCATATCCCAAAATTCTTTTCTCGAAACGGGATCAACACCGGTGGTGGGTTCGTCAAGGAAGAGAACCGTTGGTTGATGGATCAGCGCACAACACAAAGCAAGTTTTTGCTTCATCCCACCGGACAGTTTTCCTGCCCTGCGTTTCTTAAACGGTTCTATCTGTACATAGATGTCCTTGATCAGCCGGTAATTTTTCTCAATACTTGTATTGAAAATAGTAGCAAAAAAATGCAGGTTTTCTTCGACCGTCAGATCCTGATATAATGAAAACCTACCGGGCATGTACCCGATGGTATTGCGAATCTTTTTGTAATCTTTTACTATATCATATCCATCGACAGTAGCATGACCTGCATCCGGTAATAAAAGTGTTGTCAGCATACGGAAGATGCTCGTTTTACCGGCACCATCCGGCCCGATCAGGCCAAAGAGTTCACCTTTATTGACAGAAAACGAAACGTCATGCACAGCAGGTTGCTTTGCCTTTTCGTAGGATTTGCTGATATGTTCTACCACGACAGACTGCATGGCTCAAAGTTTTATTTCACCGTACATACCGATTTTCAACGAGCCATCATTCGTCACTTTTATCTTGACAGCATATACCAGGTTTGCCCTTTCGTCTTTTGTCTGAATGGTTTTGGGTGTAAACTCAGCTTTGTCACTGATCCATTCGATGATACCTGCATATTCTTTGTATGTACCATTTTGATCATCAACAAGAATCGTTATTTGTTGACCAAGTTTGATTCCGCTGAGTTGGTCTCCACTGATATATGCCCGGAGTATGATCGTAGAGAGATCCGCTATTTTATAAAGCGCTTTACCAGGTATAGCCATCTCATTGGCTTCTGCATATTTGGTCAAAACAGTGCCCTTGACAGGATTGACAATTTTGCATTTCCTCAACTGATCTTCTACCTGGTCAATCTGTGGATATAACGGACCAGCTTCTTCGGTAAGTCCGGTACGAGTGATATCAAGAGTAGATTGCGTTGCTTCGATTTGTTTTTTAAGAATGGCAACCTGTGCATTAGCATCATCAACTTGCTTGGGAGTTGCAGCATCAGCTTTCAACAGGTTGACAAGCCGCTTTTGTTCATGCTCGGCTTGTTTGAGTTGCTCGCGATACGCAGCCAGTTGCTTTGACGTGTTTGGTTTTTTACTTTCGATGGCTTTGATCTGGGCCTGGAGTTGTTTTTTCTTCAGATAGAGTTGAGTGCTATCGATATAGCCTATTACCTGGCCACTATCCAGGACTTGTCCTTCGGAAATAGTCAATTGAGAGATGATGCCGGTAGCATTGGCAGGTATGATGGTCTCCACAGCTTCGAAAGTCCCTGTGGCATCATAAGGGTTTTGCTTTTCCTTGCAGCCAGTATGCAAGATGGTGTAGATAAGGATGAAGGTGATTTTCTTCATGGTCGGATATGATTGTTCCTTTTGATGTTAGATTAATTTCCTGTAGTAGTTAGCAAATTGTATTGTGCCATCCGTAATTGTATTTCGTGTAGTATTTTACTTTGACGTGCATTGTCTTCAGCATTGACTTCCCGGAGGTAATCATTGGTGGTGAGTACGCCATTTTCAAGTTGGCTCAAGGCAGTGTTTTTTATTGAAGTGCGGAGTGCAACGATATCATCATCTGTGGACAGTAGTTCCTCCAGCTTAAGGATTTCGTTGTTTTGTTGACGCACCTGCAGGTTCGTATTAAATAGAAAAATTTCTTGCTGCAGATTGATTCCTTGCTGAGAGATATCCAGGAGTGCTTGCTCGTTTTTATAGGAATAAAAGCTCGTCAGGGGCCAGTAGACACGTAGGCCTCCCATATAATACCCTTTTAGCTGATCGTCAAAGATGTTGAGTCCGGGCCTTCCCATGCCACCTTGTAAAAAGAGATTTATTTTAGGGCGGTTTCGCACATCAAGCATATCATTTTGCAATGCGAGACTTTGACGTTGGTATTCATACCAAAGTAATTCAGGACGATGGATATCTACTTGAGGAACTGCGGAAGCAGGTGTAACAAGTTTTGTTTGTTCATCAAGGGTTTGGTTGATCATCAGCCCCAGCATTTCGAGATAAGCCCTGCGCGCAGATTCAAGCTCAACAATACGCTGATTGCTTTTAAGTAACTCGACCTGAAGTACAGCGATACTGCTCTTCAATGCTGTTCCATTATCTATGGCAGCCTGTATTTTGGCTTTGCCCAATTGAATATCTTTTTGCAGGAGATCTACCTGCCGGATTTGTTCGTTGAGTAACAGGATCCCAAAGAAAAGCTGGTTGATGCGCTCCTTCAATTTGTACAATTCGATTTCCACCTTTTGTTGCTCTGCGCGGGTGTTTGCCTCTTGTCCTTGTTTTTGCATACCGGTTGCACCACCATCATAAATCACTTGTGTGATCTCGCCATATACTTTGTATTGATCTTTTGGAATCAATGGAATATCCTGGCCGGGCAAGTCTATTGGTAGATGCGGAACATCGGATTGATACGTTGCCTGGCCATAAAGGCTGACCTGGGGCAGGTTGCCTTTGGATGCATTTTCAAGGGAGTACGATTCGCTCTGCCTGAGCAGGTCACGTTGGCGGGCAAGTGGATAATGCTCGCGAGCCATGTAATAACAATCATCAATGGTCAATGATGTTAGTTGTGCATTCCCTATGGATATATATGATAGGCTAAGGCAAAGTGTGAAGGCGGCGTATGTACTTCTAAACATTTGATTTGATTGTCAGATGAAACATAGGTTGATGACAAGGCATCGTATTTAAATTGTATCGAGAATGGCTTTTGTCCATTCGGGGATGAGTGACTTGCGTTCATTCATCATGTTGTTAAAAAGATTTGGATCTGCAGCCCCGATGGCCTCGAATACAGGTCTCGCGATAAAAGGAAAGATGATCATCCCCAGCGTATTCATCAGAAAATGCAAAGGGTTGATATCAGGACGTTTTTCTTTCAGTTGTTTGATAAACGCAGACTCATAGAGTATTTGTCCAACTTTAAAAGTTTTGGCAAAATGCTCCGGATGATTACGGATCTCGCTTAAAACAAAAATGGGCAAATCCGGGTGCTCTGTGATCATATCAATATAAAGCGATACGATTGTTTCAATCTTTGATTCAAGTGTTGAGTCAGGATTATACAAGACTGGTGCTATCAAGCCAAAGAGTTGTTGCACTTTCTCCAGCATGATTTCTTCAAACAGCTTTTGCTTGCTGCGGAAATAATAATTGAGAAGGGCAAGGTTGATCCCTGCAGCTTCTGCAATATCTCGTGTTCGTGTGGCTGCAAATCCTTTTTGAGTGAAGACGATGCGCGCAGCATCCTTGATTTTCTCTTCTGTTGAAATATCTGTAGCCGGCTTCAATTTTTTAGCCATGATCTTGTTGATTCAGAAGCAAAAGTAGCCAGGTTTTGTAATTTTAATCAAATAATTTAAACAAATGATTAAATAATTTGCTTAAAATGCACATAATGTGCTGATCCATAGATTTTTATTAAAAGTAAATTATTGGATTTCAGACACTTTCCGGGACAGTCCTTCATACCCGGCCATCATGACTTTATCGTGATTCCAGCTAAAGATGGGCCTCGCAATAGGGGCCAGGACTTTCATCCATTTTAGTGTAGTATTGACTTTCCAGTCATAGGTCACATAGGTGAGTCCATTTTGTGATTCAAATGTCCAAATACCCTGACCTTCCAACTCACCAAAGGCTCTGCCTTCAATCCTTTTATGGTAGTCAATCGAAATCAGTTCAGAGTTGAATGTCAATGTATAAGGTAATGCCGTACTCCAGGTGATACGTCGCACACTCCCGATATCGCTTTTTTCACCGGCATTTAGCAATTCAACGCTTTTAACATATTTCCACCACCCCGACCAATTATCCATCGCATAGATTTCGTTCCAAATAGTTTCAAGCGGGGCATTAAATTGCCATTGTGTCTTAAAAGAATATTGAAACATAGAGAAGGTCTGGAGTTGTAAAAAAGAATCTGGTTGTAACAATAAATGTATGCATTTTGATCTGCCGGGTGCTGACCAACCTGCCATGATGGCGCACTTTTCTTTTTATAAGTTGCTGATTTTCATTAGTTTTATCTGGATTCTTTGGGATGAGCACATAAACACTCCTCCCGAATTAAGTATCTTTGCCGCTCTTTTAAATTAAAGCATAGAACCTCCACATCATGGTCAATAAGGTCATCCTCATCGGAAATCTGGGCAGAGACCCGGAAGTCCGTTACCTCGAAGGAAACGTAGCAGTAGCCAGATTTTCTGTTGCCACCAATGAAAGTTATAGAGACAAAAAAGGCGAATGGCAGACCGCTACCGAATGGCATGACGTAGTTGCATGGCGGGCACTTGCAGAAAGAGCCGAAAAGCAACTCAAAAAGGGAAGCCAGGTTTTTGTAGAAGGGAAACTGACACACCGCAAATACCAGGATAAAGACGGCCATGAAAAATATGTGACTGAAGTGGTTGCCAACAGTTTCAGGGTATTGGATCGCAAAGACTCAAAACCAGGCGGTCACGATGAGGACTTTCGCCCTGAAGACACCGCGCATGATACGTCTGCTTCTTCCGGTTCGAGTGGTGAACAACAAGCTGACGATGATCTTCCATTCTGATCAGCTGATCTCTTTTACCTAAATCACACACGTTGGATCCTGAACCCTATTCGCTTTTATTGATTCTATACATTCATTGGGGATTAGTGGGTGGAGTATTGTTGCTTCTTGCATTGTTAGTTTGTTCAGCCTTGATCAGTGGCTCGGAAGTAGCCTTCTTTTCACTCGATCGCAACCAACTCAAAGATTTAGAAGAGGAAGAAAGCCACTCATCCTCACGCATACTTTCACTAAGAGAGAAGCCACGAAGATTATTGGCGACCATACTCATCACCAACAATCTTGTCAACATAGGTATTGTCATCCTGTCCTATTACCTTTTTCAAATTTTTCTTCCCTCGTATGTATTTTATGCATGGGGTGATGCGGTCAACACATGGCCGTTTCCAGGATGGTTTACACCGGAGGAATGGGCTGCGTTTTTCAGTTTCATGATTACGATTGTCGGCATTACATTCCTGCTCGTATTATTTGGAGAGGTGGTGCCAAAGATTTATGCCAATCTTCATAACGTCGCTTTTGCCAGGCTCATGAGTATTCCTGTTAAATTATTGATGCCCTTGTTGGCACCATTGAGTTCAACAATGGTAAAATGGGGCAATGCACTCGAGAAAAAATTGGGAACCGAAAGTGTACTTGGAGCTAACAAAGAAGATATTGATAGAGCGATTGATCTCGCTGTCGCAAAAGATAAAGACTCTGAAATTGAGGCCGGCATTCTTAAGTCTATTGTAAGTTTCAACGACGTTGCCGTAAAACAAATCATGCGTTCACGTATGGATATTGTAGCTCTTGATACAGTCATGACCCAGCAGGAGATGCTGGAGATCGTCAGAGAGGCAGGTTACAGTCGTTTACCGGTATACGAAGAACAATTGGACAACATCAAGGGCATGTTGTACGTCAAAGATCTGATTGGGTATATTGATTCGCCTGAGCCTTCATTGTCATGGCCTGAATTGGTTCGCAAGGAAGTGCTCTATGTTCCAGAAGCAAGAAAGATCAATGATCTGCTAAAAGATTTTCAAAGAGAACATCTCCACATGGCGATCGTAGTGGATGAATACGGCGGCACATCAGGCCTGGTCACCATGGAGGATGTCATCGAAGAAGTGATAGGTGATATCAAAGATGAATTTGATGAAGACCAGGAGTTTGAATTCAGGAGACTGAGCGACTCCGAATATATTTTCGAAGGCAAGACGATGATGATTGATGTATGCAGAATTATCGGTGTGGATAAATCAAGTTTTGACCGCGTGGATGGTGATGCTGATTCCCTGGCAGGTCTTGTCCTTGACCTTCATGGTAAAATGCCGGTGGTAGGTCAGAAAATTGTGTTTCCTCCTTTTTCCTTTACAGTGCTTTCTGTTTCGCCCAAGCGAATCGAACGCGTAAAAGTCCAGATAGACCAATGATAAAGATGTCAGTATTGTCTTGCGTGTTCTTTTTTGCACTGGCAGCATGCCAGGATACTCCCGCCAAACCCAAACCACGCGCCTATCCAAGGATAGAATTTCCTCAGCAAACATATCAGGACTACAAAAAGGAAGAATGTCCATTTACATTTCAATACCCTTCGTATGGGAATATCGAACAAAAGGACAAGCCATGTTGGTTTAATATCGACCTTCCTGCCTTCAATGCAAAGATTCATTGCAGCTATACATCTGTCGCCAACAGGGCCCAGCATGATGATCTCGTAAAGGACGCCTTCACCATTGCAAATAAAATAAATGAACGGGCTAATTTTATGGAGCAAATCCCCATCCACAATGAACATGGTGTTGGTGGACTTGCATTACATTGGACTGGGCCTGCTGCATCCCCCGTACATTTTTTTCTGACGGATACGACCAATCACTTCTTTACCGCAGCCTTATATTTCGATTCGAAAGTGCAACCGGATAGTCTCGCACCCATGGTCACCTTTATCCAAAAAGATATCGATCAGATGATCGCTAC
>JAGOIB010000016.1:0-20282 GCA_017995875.1 Saprospiraceae bacterium | reverse complement strand
GGAGATTTTACAGTTACAGTCCTTTCTTTAAACGCACTGGTATGTCTAAATATTTACCATTGCGATAAACTTTTAATAAAACTGAATCTCCAACTTTTGCCATATCAATTTTCTGCTTCAGGTCATCAAACTTCACCAACTTCTTTCCATCAATTTCCATCAACACATCATTGGGTAGCACACCTGCATATTGAGCAGCACTATTCTCACCCACTGAATTCACCAAAAGACCCTCACTAACACCCAGTTTCTGCTCTTTAGCAAACTGTTCATCTACTACAAACACTTCAACCCCCAAAGAGGTTCTCTCAATATTGCCTCCATTTTTGATTATGTCGTTTGCTATACTAATCGCCAGATTTACAGGAATGGCAAAGGAGTATCCGGCATAACTTCCTGTTTCAGAGGCTATTGCTGTATTAATTCCCAACAATTTTCCGCTGGCGTCGACCAGTGCACCCCCACTATTGCCTGGATTGATGGCTGCGTCGGTCTGAATAAATTGTTCGATCGTCCTTGCTCCCTGGATAATATTGAGGTCTCTTCCCTTGGCGCTGATGATACCGGCAGTGACCGTTGAGGTCAGATATTCGAAGGGATTTCCTACCGCAAGAACCCATTCACCTACGCGGGCTTTATCAGAATCCGCATTTTCAAGCGTAGGAAGATTATTGGCATCAATCTTAATGACGGCCAGATCAGTACTCGGATCACGGCCTATGATTTTAGCATGATATGTTTTTTCATCTACAGTCTGGACCGTCACTTCATCGGCGAAATCCACCACATGGTTGTTGGTCAGGATATAGCCATCCTCAGAAATGATAACGCCTGATCCGGCACCTTTCCTGATGATAGGTCCGTACCCAAATCCCTCGGCCCCAAGTCCGAATTGTTCAAATAACCGTTGCATTGGATCCATCTGCCGGTTGCGCTGTTGAGCGGTTTTGACACTCTCTTCAGCTTCAATCAGAACGACTGCTTTCTGCGCGACTTCCGCAGCTTCTGCAAAATCAGGTCCTGTATTTACAGGAGATGATAGGGATACATTTTGAAACTCCTGGTGTCCGATCCCGCCCTGTTCAACATACTGGATAGCACCGAAACAAATCAAACCACCTGCAATTCCTGCAAGGGTGAGTGAGAGAAATGATTTCATGGTTCGTTTTTTTGTTTTCAGTTAAGTACATCCATAAACGGGGTAGGCCTTCGGTTGTTATCAATTTTTATTTTGATTAACAATAGTTTAACAGGGATTAAAGGCTCTGTGTTTTCAAATCAATCGTGGCTTCAAACCCGAGATGTCCGTCTGTGTAAGGAATACCATTATTTTATACCATCCACTATGTAAAAGCCGGGATAGTTCTTGAGCCTTGTAACCAGATGGTTCAGGTGCTTCCCAGGCAAATGTTTCTAACGCCTCCTTCCAATCTACAGTTTGACCGTGCAATGCCAGGTCCGACAAAAGCAGATTCCACCTTGCACTGTATTGAACCGACTGTTCTGTGCTTTCAAGTATTGAATTATAAAGATTGTAAGCCTGCCCATAGTCCTCCTTGCTGAACGCACTGTTCGCTTCCTCCCAAATCTTCTTCATCTCACCTTGTAATGCTATTTGTTTTTCAGGTTGGTAAGTCAATTTAAAATAGCGTACCGCAATGGCTTTATTTGAAAAGTAGTACGAACCCCAGCACCAGCTCCCTCCCATGATCACCAGGATGCATATCATCACAATAATCCAATGCGGCAGGAAACCTGAACGGAGGAGGTCATCTTTGTCTAATGCCTTGAGTTTTTCCCGAAGTTGATGGTTGCGTGCCGCCCGAAGCACATTGAAAGTTTTACGGCTTTCTTCCACCATTTCAGCGATTTCAGGATCAGAAGCCATCATCCGCTCAAGTTCTGTCTTGTCTTCCGGACGAATGCTACCCATCAGGTACTGATCTATCCATTCCAATAATACAGGATCTTCCATGTTGTTCTTTTATTTAATGACCCGGTTGAAGTGTTCTTCCATCTTTAAGTGTATTTACCGGGCTATTGTATTACCGGTCCTCACCAGATCTTTTAATTTTTTAAAACACTGACATTTTATTTTACGGGCCATGTTGTCATTGGAGATGTTCATCTTTTCCGCGATTTCCACCATGGAATATTGATTGATCCAAAGCAGAAGGATTTCACGACATCGGGTACCTAGTTTAGAAAATGTAGATAGCACCAGTTCTTCTTCTTCGTGATTCAGGTATTCGATTTCCGGTGACAATTCATTCAGGCCATAGATTTCTTCCGAATCTCTGACGAGAAACAACTTCTGGTCTCGTTTCAATTGATTTTGAAAAATATTTTTACCGGTGACGATCCAGAAACCTACCAGGGAATGAATATCACATGTTTCATATTGAATCTTGTGGATCATCAGGATAAATGCGTCATGTACGAGGTCTTCGGGGGCGCCTTTGAAAGCCGGGTGCTTGAAGATTAATCTTCTCATGGAGGCATACACCCGTTTCCTGTATTGCTGATACAAGCAACCTATGGCAGTTTCAGCCCGTGGGCCGCCTGCCCTGATCTCCCGGAGAAAGTCTTCGTCCCGGAGAAAGACGCGAAAATGCAAGTGAGTCATATTGTTTTCAGACTGATGATCACAAAGCAGATAACTATTTCAAAAGGCTTCCGTAAAGCCTTGATACAATAATACGAAATAGATGTCTTGAAAAACCGCCTGGAAAATATTTTTAAAATAAAGTTGTTTTCCGGTAACATTTCCCCCTTCCCGATACACTAGCATGTGAACGAGAATATTTCCTTCCGGTCATGTGGCATAACACCCGGATACGTAGCTCCATCACCATGCAGAAGGGAACACATTCTTTACTTACCAGTTGATGCTAAGCCGGATGGTTGCCCCACAACATCCGGCTTCTTTTAAATTTTCGCGGGCCTATGCACCTACAGTGGTTGAAAAATATCAAAAACCTGATCTATCCACCGCTCTGCGCGAGCTGTGGTTTGCTGAGGCCATTGGATCAGCATATTTTTTGTCTTGATTGTCTGCAGCAACTACCGGAGACAGGATTTCATCAGCATCTCATGAATCCGTTTGTGATGCATTTTATGGGCCGAATACCCCTTAAAGCCGGAGCGGCTTTTTTATATTTTTCGAGAGGCGGAGGAACGCAGCGATTATTGCATCAGATCAAATACAACAATCAGCCGGAGCTTATTACGACCATCGGTCGATGGTATGGAAAGCAATTACGTCAATCTGATCTCTGGCAGGACATTGATGTCATTGCGCCTGTTCCATTACATTGGAAAAAGCAACGCAAGCGTGGATACAATCAAAGCGCCGTATTCGGAGAGGCAATCGGAGAAACCATGAATATTCCTTGTCAAAAGAATGCCTTGCTGCGTATCACGCATGACAAAAGTCTCACCGGCATGAAGCGCCTTGAAAGAGTGGAGACTATTGGTGCATCATTTATAGTGCCCAAACCAGCTGCTCTGAAAAACAAACATATATTGTTAGTAGACGACGTGCTCACTACAGGCGCCACCCTTGAGTCCTGTGCCAATGCCATGGAAAAAATTCCGGTGGCGTCCATACGGATGGTGACGATAGCGTGTGGAGAATTGTAAGAGCGTAAGAACGTGAGAACGTGAGAGCGTGAGAACGTGAGAACGTGAGAACGTGAGAGGGGTGAGATGCCTCCCCGGGGTTTTCGGAATCAGGTAATCAGGTCATGCATGACCGATTAGTGATGGAGAAACACAGGGGGCGGGAGCAAACAAAGCAAGTTCAGTTTCCAATTTATAATCTTCATTCTCGGTTGAATTGTATTGAATAGCACCGATTTTCAAATCGGGGAAAAGGGTGAGCGTTCACGACACATTTGCAAACTACGTCAAACAAGAAAATCAGTTGGTCTGCGATTTGCGAGTCCCCTTTCAGGGGATTTAGGGGTAAACACGCAAGGTTAACCTTGCTGACGCCCATACTTCGACCTGCATACCCTCATCCTTGTGCTGCAGCTCAGCAACCGCGTAAGCAATCTTACGCTTAACTTTGGGACATTAAAAATGCAAGCGAAGCTTGCATTTTTAAAAAACTCACAACTCACAACTCACAACTCACAACTCACAACTCACAACTCACGATTCACGACTCACGCTTATGCCTGCTGATCAACAAACAAGAAACGCACTCATCGCAGAAGTCCTCCTGCGCCTCTATGATGAATCATTACCTCGCATTTTAAAATGCCTCGGGCAGTTGAGCGAAAAACAGATTTGGTGGCGGCCAAATGAATCCTCCAATAGTATCGGAAATCTGGTCCTGCATCTATGCGGAAACGTAAGCCAATGGATCGGTAGCGGACTGGGAGGATTCCCTGACACCCGCACCAGACAAGCCGAATTTGATAAAAGGGAAGGCATCAACAGAGAAGAATTGTCTCAACTGCTCACTTCTTCAATGGAACAAATAAAACCTGTCATATCCAATCTTCCGGCTGATGAATTGCTGAACAAACGAGCTGTTCAAACCTTCGAAGAATCGGGCATATCTATCCTGATCCATGTTACAGAGCACTTTTCCTACCACACCGGGCAGATAGCGTATATCACTAAAATGCTGACAGACAACCCACTGGGTTTTTACGAAGGCATTATTCTGGAGTAAACGGGATAAGGGATTAATTTTGCATCATGCGTACCTTCCTGGCAGGCATATTATGCTTCAGCTTAACCTATTCTACTGTTTCCGCCCAAGGGGGCACTGAGAAACTGCCACCTGGTATTAACACGCCTGAATACGACGAGACATCCCCGGTATTGAGCATCAATGGTGAAAGGCTCTTTTTTACCCGCACGGCTGACCCGGATTTTGAACCAACGCTTACAGATCAATTTGATCACTCTTTGATAACGGCCAAGGATGAAAATTATAAGCAACGGTTGGCAGCCATTTATTCCCAGATAGCAGGTCATGAAATTTCTGATCCTTATGCCTCTATCTACAACCAGGATATTTGGTACGCATCCCTTACGGATGGAATGATTGGTGAGGCAATTCATCCGGGTTATCCGCTCAATAATGCACTTCCCAATAGCCTGGTTTCTGTAGGCATGGAGAAGGATGAATATGTCATCATCAACCAGTTTTATGAAGACGGAAGTATGTATGCCGGTTTTTCAAGAGTGCATATCGGCGAAGACGGCAAATATGTCTTTCCTAAGCCAATGTATATTTTCGAATTCTTCCTGACCAACGCTGATGTCAATCTGACAATGACACCTGATGGTCATGTATTGGTGATAAGTATGAAGCGTTCTGATGGTTTAGGCTTCAATGATCTATATGTATCGTTTTATATTCGTGACAACCTGTGGTCCGCGCCGAAGCATATGGGCACTGTTCTCAATACTGCATATCAGGAAACTTCACCTCATATCTCCCCGGATAAACGATTCCTGTATTTCGCTTCTAATCGTCCCGGTAGTGCTGGAGGTAATGACCTTTATGTCTCCGAACGTTTAAATTATACATGGGCATCCTGGTCTGAACCGGTTCGTGTAAAAGGGGATGTCAACTCACCTTATGATGAAAGTCAACCTTATTTTGATCCCAAGGCAGAGTACTTATATTTTACCTCGAAACGCGATGGCAGCAGTGATATATTCAGACAGCGTCAGACGCCAAAATTGACGCTTAAAAAACCCTTGTTTGTCAGAGGCAAAATCATAGATTCATCCACCGGTCAGCCTGTGCATAGCGAATTGTTATGGGGCCAGCAATCTTCATCCCAATATCTTGAATACTTCAATACCTATACCGGGGAATTTGAAGTGACATTGACAGAATACGAAACGTATAAGTTTCAGGCAAGAAAACCAAATCATAAAACCCGGCAAATACTGGTTGATCCAAGGGCACTGGAAGCAAAAGGCATCGATACCCTGGACCTGGTCTTGTACCTTGAGCCAAAAGAGATAAGGGATTTAACCACGCCAATGGTTAAAAGAAATATGCGAAAGAATGCACCTGAATCGAATTCACCCGTCGCTGATGAATCCATAACATTCTATGATATCAATTTCGTAAAAGGTAAAGCTATCATACTCGCTAAATCAAGAGGTGCCCTGACGTATATTTATGATCTCATGACAGAACATCCATCGATGGAAATCCTGATTGAAGGCCATACAGATAATGTCGGAGACGAATTGGCTCTTGAAAATCTATCACTTCAACGAGCAGAGGCGATCCGGGATTACCTGGTATATGAAGGAATTGATGTCAATAGAATGCAGGTTATTGGTAAAGGGGCTACAGAACCCATCAGTACTAACAGGCTGGAGATTGGAAGGCAAAAGAACAGGCGCGTTGAAATCACTATGATCAATAAAAAGAAATGAAAGCAGCCGCCAATTTTTTTTCCATTGTATTTCATCCGCTTCTGATTGTTACCTACATGTCATTGGTGTTGTTGTGGACCAATCCGTTTTCATTCGGCTGGCGGCATGTCTCCGAAGCTAATACACTGCTGATTATCATCGTCATGACGACGATCACACTTCCGGCTATTGCTATCCTGATGATGAAAATGCTTGGATGGGTCAATTCCTTTCACCTGGAGACACAGCACGAGCGCATCGGTCCCTATATCGTGGCCGGTATCATGTACCTCTCCCTCTACCTGCATCTGACACGTGCAGAAAGTTTTCCGGTATCGATCAGAATCGCTGTATTAGGAACGTTGATTGGACTATGGACATGCTTTTTTATCAACAACTTTACCAAGATCAGTGTCCATGCTGCTGGCGTTGGTGGCCTCGTGATGATGGTAGCATTGACGAAGCAAGTCTATGGATACAATGATGCACAAATAGGGCTAGTCGGCGGAGTCAATCTTGTTGTGCCCATTGATGGGCTACTCTATGGATCCATTCTTATTGCGGGCGCTACTTGTACATCACGCCTTATCCTCAAGGCACATGAAATCAAAGATGTATATGCAGGTTTTTTGGTAGGCGTAGCGAGTATACTGCTGGCCTATTTTATCCTTAAATAGAATTGGAAAGTATAGCCTGGTATACTACGCTTTGATTTTTCTTCCTTTTTGTAAAACGATTTCAGATCCTTCGGCAAGAAATACTGTTTCCGGTTTGGCCTGATTCAGGAAAGCAAATTGTGCTCCATAGCAGGTTTCAAAATCAACATCAATCGTAAACTCCTTTGTATCATAAACCTGCCACGGATCATGGGCCACATTGTATTCGAAAGTAAGGTGATCGTTAATTTTAGTGCATCCAATATAGTGTTCGGTAAAAAAGGATGCTGCACTTCCATCTGTCAACGGCTTTGGAATTGTATCGCTCACGATCTTTAGCGTATGCCATTTCTTTTTGTGCCATTTATATTCTATGGACTGTGTGTCAGCATCTGATATAAATTCATGCCACATGGGACATGAGTGATAGTGTTCCCGGTAAAAGACATCAGCAACAAAAGCTACCAAGGGAACAGGTACAAGTTCTTTTATGAATACGACTCCTCGCTTGATCTCACCATTATCATCACTGCAGATATAAAACCTGAGGTTGACTTCTTCAAAGGATTGATGAAATGGGATAGGAATGCCACCAAGTCTTGAATTTAAAAACATGAACCCTACCAGGCTCACATAGCATGCGCCCTCAAAAAAATCAAGTGTATTTCCGTAGGGAAGAAAAGGTTTTAATACCGCCGGATCCACCTGGTAATTAGCCATCACCAGTTTTTTCCAGGTTGCTTTAAGTGCCATGGGGATCGCTAAATAATCCTGTGGTTGTAGAAAACAAGAAAATCCATCTGATCATCAGAAAGAGAATCCTACACTAAATTGCCATGATCTGCTAGTGTTCTTGTCGGCGCGTTGGATGAAACTGCCATCCGGATTGAGAGATTGAAGAGAGACGTCATACAGGTTTTCGTCCACATCCCCAAGCCCATGTACATATCTGGCACTAAAGAAGAGGCCTTCGTTAAGGAATATGGAGACGCAACCTACAATACCAAAATCCAGTGTTTTGTATTGATTTTTATCCTTGACAGGAAATTCATAATAGGCCATGACGGTCTCCGGCACTGCATAGTTTCTTCCATCAACGTTTACTGAAATGGTTTCTTCAGAAGCTCCGCCTGCCTCGTCCTTCTTGTAGTTATGATTCAAACCCACTTCAAAGGGAGCAACAGTAGTTCCGAGAGCGGATTTTCCTTCAAAATCTGTGGAGCCACCTGCAGTCGATGCAATCAATAAAGCAGAATTCAATCCACCGGATAATTCAAACATCCCTATTTTATAATACACCATCAATGGAAGATCAATATAAGCATTGGATACATTCAATGTTTGTGTTCTGGTTCCGCCTATAGTTGTTGTCAAAACGTTTCCTCTCCCGAGCACATAGTACGATGGGCCTTTATAGTCATAGATTGTACCCCGCTGTGAAAACACAAATTCCATCCTTGCCCCAAACAGATCAGTGACTTTATAACTTACTGCAGCTCCGATATGGAATCCTTTTGCATTAGACCATGATTCCAACGATTCACCATTAGGCCCTGTCTCCGAAGGACCATTGAATGTGGAAATACTAGCCCCCGCCCGGAAGCCATACCCAAGTTTTTCATTCTGGGCAAAAGAACTTCCTGCAATAATCAGGAACGCAACTACAGCAATCAGATATTTATGTTTCATATAGAAAATTTCATTTTTAAGCTATCAGCTATCAGCTATCAGCTATCAGCTATCAGCTATCAGCTCTATGCTCTATGCTCTATGCTCTATGCTCTATGCTCTATGCTCTATGCTCTATGCTATCGCGCGGCAAAGCTAAATACTTTTTTCCAAGACAATACGATGCTGACCCACCTCCTCCCTGGGATCAAACCCAATAATCCTGAACCCACGGCCAATAGCCATCATCAGCATTTCAGGAAAACAATTGCGCGTCTTCATCCAGATGGTAGTATATCCATGGGTTTTAGCCCATTCCTCCTGCTTTTCAGCCAATGCCGAGGCAATGCCTTTGTTTCGATACTCGGGTAAGATGCCTCCTAGCCAGGAATAAAACATTCCATCCCTTTCATAACCAATCTTAAAGCCTATTGGAACTGAATCGATACTTGCACTGAGGATAAGGTGAGGGGTATTAACTAACCTTGACAAAATACGATCAGCTTCAGGAATATTTTCAAATTCAGGAATCTGTCTTATGACAAGCATCGCATCGTCTAACCTATTCTCCTCGATAACGTAAGGGATCATTCCTCGGCCTTGTACTTTATTTGCATACCCTGCGCAGGATTGATTATGCGTACTTCTGTACGACGATTGTATTGGTGCTCTTCTTCCGTACAAGGAACACCATCAAGACATTTATTTCTTGGCTCCGATTCGCCGGCAGCTTTGGTGATGATTCTCGAAGCGGCTACATCTTGTAAGACAAGATATGATTTGGAAGATTCCGATCGTTTTTGAGACAATTCCATGTTATATTCAGAGGAGCCTCTGGTATCCGTATGGGATGTCAATTCAATCGTGAGATCAGGATATTGTTTCAATATGTTCGCCAGCGCGATGAGTTCACCAGCTTCTCCTTTGCGAATCACCGATTTGTTGAAATCATAATAGATATTGTCAAGCACGATCAAAGTGCCGGATGTTATAGGGGCAGTAGGCGCTGTCAGCTTATCACTGTTTTTCAGGTATACCTTCCAATGCTCATCAGCTTCTGATGGCGTAAAGGTGAACGCATGTTGCGCATACCCTTCCTGCATAATTTCTGCTTTAAGGCTGCACCCTTGTGGAAGGCATTTGACCACTGTTCCAAATTCATCTGTATAAAACGTTAGCGGTTCCTTCAGGCATGGACCGGATAAATTAACTTTTGCCCCATTGAGTTCTGCATTGCCTGATTCATTGTACACTGTAAAGCGTGTATTCAGACAAGCTGTTGTTTCAACCCGGATTTTCTTTAACAGAATAGTTGAGGGTAGTTTTTCGCCTGGTACAACGTCAACAAATGGTTGATAATTTTCGTGTTGGGCAATCACGATATATGTTATTTTTTTATCAGGATGCACTATCACTTTTCCTGTAACATCAGAAACAGCATTGGCCGTTTCAATCGATAGTGTGTCCGTTACACCCCAGCGTAAATAAAATGCACCTTCTTTATCTTCTTTCGGGACAAGTTCGGTTGTAAAATGTTCTTTGTAGAGTGAAGGACCTTCCTGATTCATCGGAATGATCCATACATACCCATGATCGATTGGCTGGTCATTATCATCCATCACCAATATCTCCATTTGGTCGGGAGGCGCAGAAGGGAGACAGAAGATGGATTGAGGTGAGGTCCATCGGTAGAGATCATCTTTTCCCTTGGTAGGTTTACGATCGCTTGCCATGTAGCCTGAAGTTCCATCGGCAGAAACGATCAGTCCCAGGTCATCTCTTTTACTGCTGAAGGGTTCAACCAGATGTTGGATTCCTTTAAACGAATTGGACTTATTCCATGAAGTGACATACAGATCAAGCCCGCCCATTCCCATATGGCCATCAGAAGCAAAAACCAGACAACCATTCTGATGCCAGAAGGGAAATACTTCATTACCTTTTGTATTTATCTCAGTTCCCAGATTGACCGGATCAGACCATGATCCATTCATCCTGTTTACGATATAAAGATCCATTCCACCATTTCCACCTTCCATGTTGGAAGCGAATACGAGATATTGTCCATCATAACTCAATGCCGGATGCATGACAGAATACTGATCGCTGCTAAATGGCAGTGCCGTTATGTTTTCCCAATCTTCAGCGCCTTTGGTCGCCTGGTATATTTTAAGTTGAACCTCACCATTCTCATCATTGATACCCTGGCCTTCAGACACATTTGAACGGGTGAAATAAAGTTCAGTGCCATCATTGCTAAAGGTGCATGGACCTTCGTGATACTGGGTCCGGATATTGGGGGAGAAATTTTCACTTTTAGTTGTTATTCCATCAGGCCCTATGTCCGCATACATCAGGTCAAAATACGCCTGGCCGGTCTTTGGATCCAGAAACTTATTTTTTTCCCTGGCGACGACAAAGACAATCCCTTTCTGATAATAGGTTGGTGAAAATTCAATGGAGCCTGTGTTGATATTTTCTAACGGAAACAGGCTGATCGAATCATGATGGCAGACATAAACTGTATCCTGGCTCATCGCCATCACTGCCATCAGGCAAAAAATATAAGTGGTAATTATTTTCATGGATCAGTTTAGAAATACCTGGGATTAATAAAAGTGGACGGCTTGGCAGCTTCACCAAAACAATACATCAACATCACTTCAATACTCCCATCGCCATAACGTTTCAAATCGCTCATGGTGATATCATAGGCAGCACCAAGTCGCAATCCTCTTAGGATTTTAGCAGAAGCCATGACATCAATGGATTCAAGGAATTGATTATCAATTCCACCTTTCCTGAAAGATACAGCTGCGCTATAATCTTCACCCCAATGCAAGCCAAGGTTGAGATCAACACTTACCGGTGCAGCCTGTGTATAGCGTACCAGCACCTGTGGAACAAAACTCATCTTGTGATCCAGTTTGATCGCAACCCCTGACATCAGATAATAATGGGCCTGCTCTCTGGCAGTAAAAAGATTGTTGACTTCAAAATCTATATCGGAATCCATCAATCTTGGAGCTGAAATGCCTACATAAAACGAAGATGTATTATAATAAAGACCAGCCCCAACATTGGCAAGAAACTTACTATCTGAAATGGCTTCTACACCCGGATCAATATTGATGTCCTGAACGGTTTTAACTGCAGGATCACTGTAGTCGACCTCAAGGATTCTTGCAGATGCCTGAACACCCAGGCTCAATGTACCATTGCCCATTGGTACACGGTAATCATAGATCCCATCAAAGGTCGTTGAACTGGACACACCAATCGATCTGCGTTGTAAGTTGAATCCTATACCAATGCGTTGTGATGACAATGGGCCATGAAAACTGAGGGATTGCGTTTTAGGTGCACCCTCAAATCCGAGCCATTGCTCACGAACGATTGCTGTAGCACATGGATTTTCGTGATAACCCGCATAGGCAGGATTGATCAGGAGCTTGTTGTACATAAACATTGTGTGAAGTGATTGTTGTTGTCCGGTTAATGCACCGGAAAACAAGCAAATCAAAACAAACACAAAACAGATCTCTGCTTTTGTTTTATTGTAGAAATGCTTCATGGTGTTTGAATAATTGTATAGTTCTTTGTTCATGCCTTTGCCGCGATTATCGTTCAAGAATTAAAAAACTTCGTTTTGGGGTACTGCCATCTCCGAAATCCATGATATAGAAATAAGTCCCTACAGGAAGCGCATCACCAGATGCAGTTCCACTCCAGTCATTCTGATAGGGAGAAGCAGTATAGACAGCGCCACCCCATTCATTGAAGATGATGATCTTATTTTGTGGATAACGCTCTGTTTCGAGACATGGCACGATGAGTACATCGTTGACACCATCATCATTGGGTGTAAATAGCGTAGGAACAAAGCAATCATCTTCATTGCCAACCTTCAAAATCACTATTGCTTCACTACATTCATCCGGACAATCTGTCGCGCAAACTCTATAGATCATCATATCCGTGCCGACGAAACCAACATTAGGCGTATACCTGATGATACCATTGCCTGCATGGAGCGCATTGCCCTTTTGTGGATTTTGGACAATTTCAAATGTATATGGTCCCATGGAAATGTTGTCATTGAGTGTCACTATAAACTCGGTCGTCTGACCAAAAGGCACATCCACAGTATCCGGTGTGGTTTCAGGGGAAAACAAAACAGAAATATTCACATCATCGGTGCTGTAATCAAGACAAGAGGCATAGCTCAAGGTCCAAGTCAGGCCATACATTCCGGAAGGTAATCCGATGATGTCTGCATTTGGGTCTGTTACATCCGACAATATCACCATGTCATCATTCGTAGTCCACAAACCTGTTCCGGGTGAAGGATTTGATGCATTGAGTGTAACTACTTCTCCAGGACATATCTGAATATCAATTCCGGCATCTGCATTCTGTGCTGGGATTTCATCGCCGGTTATTTCTACCGGAATGCCGGCTGCTGACGGACATCCTTGTACAGCTGTAATGGCCGAAATTAAATTGAGACCTCCTTGTAGTGGTGTGCCATTGATAATAATACAACTATCACCATTTGGTGTTCCAATGACAGTACTTCCATTCAACATCCATGTGTAAACCGCTCCATCTACAAGTGAGCCCTGATCAATACAAAGATGTACAGGAACAGGATTGTCAATGCAAACGGCTGTAAGGTCAGCATTGATCACCGGTGCAGCTATTGCAGGCTGAACATTGATTTCATATGGATTAGAAGGAGGCGATGGACAGCCATTTTGAATATAAATGACCTGATATGTTCCTGCATCTGCGGGCGTAACAGGATAAATGACAGGTTGATTTTCGGAGCTCTCAAAACCATTGGAAGAAATCCATTCAAACGTTGCACCTGGAGGGCCATTTGCAATAAGTACAAGGCTGTCACCTTCACAAACTAATGGTGTACTAAGTATGCTTGGTGCAAATAACTGTGGTCTGACCTGTACTGCAAAAATAGTAGTGGTAGATGTACAGCCGTCTATAGTCAGCTCGACCTGATAAATTCCATTCCAGGCTGGGGTAGCATTGGGAATGATAAGCGTACCAGGACTATCGATTACAACATTGGTATCCTGAGAAGTCCAGGCATATTGAGCTCCTGCCAATGGATTATCAATCGAAAGGATGATGCTATCACCATAACAATACATATTGTCACCTGTAATGACTGGTGCTGCCGGGCTATCATTGACATCCAGTGTAAAGGAAGCATCCGCAGAGGTACAAGATCCATTGATGATGACGAGCGTAAATAAACCGTTGTTGGCAGCGCTGGCACTATCAATAACTATCGAAGAATCCTGTACTGTGAAATCAGACAGCCCTTCCCAAATATATTCAAAGCCATTTGAGAATGGAGGTTGCGTTATTGCCCAGATAGTGATTGCATCAATACCATTGGCACAATTGCCAGCATCTGACATCAGTGAAGTGATGATAGGCAATACATCCACATTGACATCAATCGAGTCTTCGGCTGCACAACCTGTATTGGTCATGACAGATGCAAAATAGGTTCCCTGCACTGCCAAAGTGGTAGGAGATATTTCATTTGAAACAAAACCTCCAGGTCCTGTCCAGAGATAGTCTCCTGAAATGGAAGGATTGATATTCAAGTCAATTGAATCACCCTCGCAAACTTGTTGATCTGTTTCGATCACAACCTGGAGAGCACCAGTGATTTCAACTAAAAACTGTGCCGAGGTATCCGATGGACATCCGTTTTGAAAAGCAATCACCTGCCATCCCCCTGATTGATCAGTCGTGGCAGATGAAATCACCAACGAATCATCATTGGTTACTATCGTATTTCCATTTGGATCTATCCATTCGTATGATTGAAAAGATGATTGAGCACTGAGGACAAAACTTCCTCCTTCACATGCGAGCGTATCACCTGAGATCACCGGAGTGGATGGTGGGGTTTGAATACTTATCTCTACACTATCTGGTATCGAAGAGCAATACGCGCTCGAAACGGTTAGTATATAAATAGAAGCACTGTCTATTCCATCAGTAGGAATTCCGGGTGGATTAGCATCAAATGATTCATATCCTGCAGGTCCTGTCCAATGATAATCTAGGCTATCAATCACCATATCCGGAGAAAGAAATAAAGTGTCCGTTACACAGAATATCGTAGATGGATCAAGGATGGACGCTACCGGAACAGAAACTACCGTGAAAGCAACCGGCACACCTGGTTCAGAAGTACATGTATCCTGCGAGACAACAGCGTAAACACTATACGTGCCAGGTATCAAAGGGACATAGGCCAATTGAGGTTCAGAAGTATTTTCCAACAGCGTATCACCGGATGGCAATGCATGATACCATTGATAGCTCACCGAACCTGAATATAATTGAGTACTCAATAGTATTTCTTCGCCGGCACAAAGCGTATCCAAAGAAACTGTAATCAAAGGAGCATTCAATGCTTCGATCAGCACATTTACTGAACCTGTCGAAACGCAACCATTTCCACTTTGAACGATCAATTGATATTCTCCGGAAAAGGATGTATCTGCAGCCGGAATAATTGGATTTTCATCATTGGAAAGAAATGAATTTGGTCCCGACCAGGAGTATGTATAATTGCCATCAGGGCCTTCAGGAAGATTAGCAAACAACCTCAATGTGTCATCGCATAGGCCGATCTGGGAAAGTGGCATCAATGGTTGGGTATTGACAGTGATGTTTGATTGACAACTACTTGAATTGCCACTTTGATCTATTACCGTAATATTGACAACAACTACCTGGCCATTGCTTGAACAATTGACAAAGGCCGGGTCATAGATGGTAGTGTCAATGCCACAAGCATCTGCTGCACTGACTAAAAGAGATGCTGTAGACACATAAATATTTTCAAGTCCCGAAGGTGGAAGCAGAATGATGCCGTCCTGGCATATTATATCCGGAGGAAATGTATCCCGCAATTCCAAGACGTATGAACAAGTATCAACATCTCCTGTAGTATCCTGCGCGATAAGAAATATAGTATGAAGTCCTGATGTAAATGAAACCAATACAGTGTCGGTGCCGGAATCAAACACAAATGAAGATGGTTCAGCTCCGCCTTCGATATAACATGACCATGTGATCACACCCGTTCCACAGGATGCAGTGATGGTTTTTGGAGGATATATTTCTATGGATGTCTGGCAACTTTCAAATGAAGTAAACAATAAAGTATCCGGCGGGCAGATAACTTCCAGTGCATTTTCATCAATGATCTCAATTGAAGTTATGCAAGTACCAACGTTTCCATTGCAATCAGAAGCAATCCATGTGACGGAATGTACGCCGACAGGAAGTAAAGTGTCTATTGACAATGTTGAATCAAGCAAAATTGTATCACCTTCATTGATCGTCAATACAATTTTAACATTATCAGGAAAGCAAACTTCTTCAAACGATGGACTCGTAAGGGTTACCAAAGCATCGCAAGTCGCAGTATCGGGTAGGATGTGGATTACACCCGGACAATCAACAAAGATTGGCCCAACCGTATCATTGACTGCAAACGAAATAGGTTCTACAATAACATTACCACATGCATCATAGGCAACAAGGTCTGCATCCAACGCAAAATCAATCCCACACATGGTCATGATGGAATCAGGCAAAGGTATACCAGGCCAGGTAGCTGTATCCGCCAATGTATAAGAACCTTGCAATGCAATAAAGAATGTGGCATCAGAACATCCATCCTCAATGAAAACTGAATCCATCCATTGCTCATATGCAGATTGCAAATCAAGTAAGGAAGTGTCGCATGTATAAATATAATTTCCCGGAGAATAGGTGATTTCCGGAGGTGCATCATCACTCAGATCAAATTGCTGCACGGCGGTGGCAATGTTGCCACAAGCATCCGTTACAGTCCATGTGCGTGTGAGTGTTTGATTACAAGCTTCGCCTGTCAATTGATCATCAAAACTGGTCACTGGAGCAGGATCACAGTTATCACTTATATTGATCAATAATAGTGTATCAATACTACAGAATGCAACTGTATCAGCAGGTAATTCAAATGTAGGTGGGATAGTATCTATTCTAAAAAACCATTCCTGGGCTGTAGAGGAATTTCCGCAGGCATCAGTAGCCGTCCACGTTCTCAATACTTGCTCGGGAATGCCAAGACAGGAATCTATACCGACACTATCTACAAAAGTTACTATTGGATCTCCATCACAATCATCCGTCACCGTTGGCGTCGTCACAGGGATCGTATCCTGACATGTAAGATGAATGCTGTCTTCCGCTATTAATATAACTGGAGGAATTGTATCAATCACTGTAAAAGTTGCTGTATCAGAAACACTGTTCTGACAAATATCAGAGGCTTGAAATATAATATCGATTCCAGTAGAGCAACTTAGATTTGATAAGTCAGGATAAGGACCTGTTCCGGGTACGCCGGTTTGTTGTACACCAGACGAGTCATTCCACATAAATTGCCAGGTCAATGCACCACATCCATCCATCGCCTCTGCACCACCTAATGTATCGATCCAGTTTTGCAGTTGTGCCTGGGCATTTTCAGAACATGCAGAGAGCACATCCTGTGCAGGTGTAATGATGACAGGGGCAGTGGTATCCTGTAGACTAAATGATGCGGAAGGAGTTGTGAGACTCGCATTGCCGCAATCGTCCGTCAAGCCAAAAGCGATAGCGACGGAAACTCCCTGCATGCAGGATGTATCGAGGGCCGCTGTTAAATATTGAATAGCACTGTCCGCAGTGATACTTGGATGCACGGTTACTGAACTGCACAAATCTGAATAGGTAGCATCGCCTGCAGAATTATACCAGGCAAGGAACGCATTTTCCCAGTTACCATTTTCAGCACATGCGAAAGATGTATCTGAAGGCAATGTATCAAACTGCGGTCGACCGTTGTCGGTGATGCCAAAGAAACCTATTTTATTATTTTCATTATCACAGTTGTCTGTGTATGTAAATCCAATAGGCAGATATGCTTTTACATTATTGATCCCTATACCGCCAATGAACACATTGTCCTGGCAGCCTGTGAGCAGTGAATCCTGCCAGGCATCAAGCACTTCTTCCAAAGTAAGTTCAATGCCTCCAATGCGGTATCCTAAAACCAAATCATCATCCGATGTACACAAGTCATGTGCTGTGCTATGACCTCCTGTAACGAGCCAATCCATCAAAGTAGAATCTATACCTGCCGCATTGCAGCTCAAGACCATAGTAGTGGGATCTACAGTGATCGCAGGGGCTGTATCATCGAGCAGTATAAAACTGGCAGAGGTTGTATCAAAATTGCCACAACCATCACCTGCAATAAACATGACGACGATAGCTGCATCACATGTATCATGTACAGATGGAGCAGGAGGTGACGTGGTCCAGAATATTGAACTGCAATCATCAGTGGCGGTAGCTCCGCCGTGCGTTGTGATCCAGGTATTGAAGATCTGGACGATATTGCTTTGTCCGCAATTGCCACTGCCTCCCGAGGCTGGATTTGTGATGACAGGAGCCACATTGTTCACCACAGTAAATGTCTTGTGGACATTACTCGAATTATTGCAATTGTCTTTTGCAGTGAAGGTCACATCAATCACGCCACAAAAGGATGTGATGATGGCAGGTGAAGGTGCATTGTCGGATAGCGTCATCACACCACATCCTGCATCTGTAGCTGTAAAGGCTGCTCGCTGTGCATTGAGCCAGGTAGTGTATTGGGCCATGGCTGTTGAACATGGTGCCATTCCGTTTTGCAGATTGTTGGCAATAACGGGTGGCGTGACGTCTGGCGTGACTGTGATCGTCTGTATAAACGTAGCGAGATTACCTAGGTCATCATCGGCTACCCAGGTACGGGTAATGGTACCTCCTGAGCAAATAGCAGGATTGCCAGTTTGTGTATAGGTGATGGTAAGATTTGCATTGTCATTGTCACAGTTGTCTGTGGCTTCCACATTGGCAGGTGGTGGAAGATTGGAAGAGCAAGAAACGGTGACATTAGACGGAAGGGAGAATGCATCAAATACAGGAGGCAACAAATCGATAAATGAAATGGTGAAACCAAAAAGGGAGGAATTGCCAAAATTATCAAGGGCCTGGTAAAAGACAGTTACCGTTGTACCACCGGGTACCAGACTTCCGATTTGATATCCTCCGCTGATCGAATAGATATTGAAGGAGATGATGACGCCTCCAGGAATATTACTGGTGACCGTAGGGGTATTCGGATGGCCCCAGTTGAGCGGGGCTTCACAGGATGGTCCGACCAGGATCTGGTTGGGCCCGTTATAGTTGAAGGTGAAGCCGCTGCCCTGGCCCATGGCCGTTCCGCAGGCAAGTAACATGGCTAGAAAGAAAAGATAACGCATAATACAAAGTTAGCATATGATTGGCATATGAGGGAAGTATCAGCTAAAGGGATGAGAGAAAGTAAGGGATGAGAATCTTAAAGATAGCTTGAAAGCCGTAATCCGCCAATTATAAGCCCCCGATGTCGTCTGGGCAACAAATGGAATGTTAGGATTTTTTGAAATTTTTTCAATTCTGGGGTAACATTTCTGCAGGTTTAATACACTATGCAATGGGTACGGTTGCCATCCTGGCAATTCTTCGACAGATTTTCAACTGAGCCCGGGGACTGGCCATGGTCCCCGGGCTTGTCGAAGGGAATGCCACGTTAAACCCCTAAATCCCCTGAAAGGGGACTTGATGTCGTTCATGAGACAGTCTGCTTTCTTGTGTACATTAGACTGCAAATCAATTTCAATGAGCCTTCACATAGGAGCTGCCCAGGGCGAAATCGCTAAAACAGTGCTGATCACCGGAGACCCCCTCCGCGCCCGATACATTGCGGAGCAAATGCTGAGCGATGTGCTGTGCTACTCCGAGATCCGTGGCATGCTCGGATTTACAGGCTGGTATAAAGGCAAGCGAGTGTCTGTCCAGGGCACCGGAATAGGAATTCCTTCCACGGCATTATACCTCCATGAACTGATCCATGAATATGGCATTGAAAAAATCATTCGTGTAGGTACATGTGGTGCGTTACAACCTTACCTGAAACTTCATCAATTGATTCTCGCTGCAGCTGCGTACACTGATTCAGGAACACAGCACTTATTCCCTGGCAACATGGACATGCCGGTGAAGGCAGATGACGCAATGGTAGTAAACGCAAAGGAAATATCCCGTTTGCATGGGATTTCAATCATCGAAGGTTCCGTCTTCAGTACGGACGTGTTTTATGGCGAGGATGCGCACCGCTGGGATCAGTGGATCATTCGCGGTGTACTGGCCATCGAAATGGAAACCAGCATTCTCTATAACATGGCCATCAAAAACAAGCTGCAGGCACTTTCCATATTGTCCGTGAGTGATAACATCATTACCGGGGCTGCCACTTCTGCCGGCGATCGCGAATATGCAGGAAGTGATATTATGCAACTGGCCATGGAACTGGCTTAACACGTACCATAAAGTTTTGGCAATTAGTTATTCAACTTTTCTTAATAGTTATTTTTCATTTTTCATTTTTCA
>JAGOIB010000015.1:22527-28554 GCA_017995875.1 Saprospiraceae bacterium | reverse complement strand
TTAGTGGTTAGTGAATCGTTTCGTGTTGTTCATTTAACAGGCCTTAAATATAACACAGACTTCAAACTAATTATCTTTTCCTTAGCCAAAGTAAATTGTCTGCTATCGGGCATCAGGCCAGTTTAATGGTCTGTCCATCATAACCTAAACGAATATGCGGTGGCAGCATTGCATTGACTTCTTCCTGCAAGCCCATTTCATGACTGATATGGGTCAGATAACATTGCTTTGGCTTAAGATCTTCGCACAACATTATAGCCTCTTCTATATTCAAATGCGTCGAATGTGGTTCAAACCGAAGGGCATTTAAAATAAGCACATCAAGATCGCGCAACTCATCACGGCTTGAAGATGCAATTGTTTTAGCATCAGTGATATACGCCATCGATCCGATACGATAGCCAAAGATGGGCATGTCCCCATGATCAACCATGACGGGCAATACAGGTATATCACCTATCGTAAATGGCTGGTCGTCAATCACCACACTATGTACTACGGGTTTGCCGGGATAATGGTAGGCCTTGTCAAAGGCATAATAGAATCTCCGGTGCATCTCCGAAATAGTCCTGCTACCGCCGTACATAGGGATATCACGGTGATGCAGGAAATTGATAGGCCTGATATCATCCAGTCCTGAAATATGATCATTGTGTTCATGAGTCAACAAGACCGCATGGACATTATCAATTGCATTGTCAAGCATTTGCCTTCTGAAATCCGGGCCGATATCGATGGCCAGGCCATAATTGCCGGCTTGAACAAAAGCTGCTGTGCGAAGGCGTTGATTTTTTGGATCGGAGGAACGACAGACATTACATTTACATCCTATAACAGGAATCCCCTGGGAGGTCCCGGTGCCAAGTAATGTAATCTGTAAAGGGATAATCACGCTGGTCGAAGAAGGGATTTCCGCATTTTTGAATACCATTCCTGATGCTCCTCTGATAATGTATCGGTATTGATTTCACCAACTTCCAGGATTTCCAAAAGGGTATTCATGCGTGCCTCCACGTCAAAGAATTTATTGACAATGACTATATTTTTGCCTGACACAATACAATACCCCGAATGAAAATTTCCCTTTTCATAACGGAGTGTAATTTTGAGCTCGCGAAATATATCTTCAAGCTTATTGAGATTATGCTTGGTATATTTGATCATCTATTGTTTGCGTTTATGAATCTACATTATGGTTGGAATGACCAGATAACAGCCATCCTACCTTAAAATCCGGCCATGAAATTAGAAAAATCTTTGATATATCCCCTTTTGGTTGCCCTGCTCCTCCTGGTTATGCCTTCCATGGGCTTTGGTCAGGTGCAACGGTTTTCTGCAGGTCTTGTTGGGGGCGTCAACTGTTCACAGATAGATGGTGATATGCTTGCCGGCTTCGATAAAGTAGGACTTACGGGAGGGATCAAAACCACCATGGAGTTTGAATCGGTGTGGAGGGTCAATTTTGAATTCCTTTATTCCCAAAGAGGTAGCAGGCCGGATGTGTTCAATCCGGAATATGACCCGGATATTAATTTTGACCTGAAATACATTGAGATACCTATCTATATTTCTGTTGGCGACTGGTGGCAGGAGGAAGGCAAATACTACAAAGCTTCTGCTCATGCCGGGCTGAGTTATGGACGTTTACTGGATGCCCAAACCACGGATTATTTTCATTCGTCGGAGGAATCCTATGATAAGCTGGTGCCCTATTTCAACGAGAATGACCTCTCATGGATGTTAGGTGTCTCCATGAGGTTTAGCCAGCACTGGGGTGTTACTGCCAGGTATACAAGAGGAATCATTCCCTTGCTAAGTCCTGAAAAACATGATCTGGCAACTGAAAGACTTCTTACATATTTCCTGACTTTCCGATTTGAATATTACTTTAAATAGCGATGATGCGATTTTCCTTTCAAGTTTCCTTTTTCATAAGTCTGTTAGTGGTATTGACCATTTCATGCCAGGAAAAAAAGAATACTGATACGCCCGAAACCACTATCGAGACTCCGGAAATACCGGCCTATCCATCTTTAGGAAATGAAGCACTCAGCAAGCTCTATGCAGAAACCGAAAAAGTGGACATTATTTTTTACAATCTACCTATCAGTGTCAATCAGGACGATGCGCCGAGTGCAAAGAATACAGCGCTGTATGTGTCTCCAGCCAGTCCCAATATCACAAAAGTATGCCAACCTATTGCCAGACTGACCTGGGTGTCGAATGGGACTATAGCAAGGGAAGCTGATGTCTATTGCGAACCAGGTTGTCAATACTTTCTGTTTATGGAAAACAACCAACCCGTTGCTGCCAATGCTATGATTCAGGGTGGAATTGATTTTTTCAATAATATTACCAGCCAGGTTACCAAACCTAAAGAATGACCGGCGAGCGAATAGCGGTTATTGACCTTGGTTCCAACACATTTCACCTGCTGATCTGTGAGATCGCTGAAGACAAATCATGGACGGTTATCTATAAGAAAAGAATCTATGTGAAGCTTGCCTCAGGCGGTGTTGATCTAATTGATGTCAACAGTGCGCGGAGAGGCCTGTCCGCAATGCGAAATTTTTCTTCACTTATCAAATCTCATGGTGTTTCCCGAACAAAATCAATTGCCACTGCAGCGCTGAGAGAAGCCACAAATGGAATATCCATTGCTAAAAAATTTACTTCAGCCACAGGGCTGGCGATTGATATAATTGATGGTCAAAGGGAAGCCGGATACATCCTAAAGGGTATTCAGGCTGCTTTACCCCCACTCGACCGCAATGGCTTGATAATGGACATCGGAGGAGGAAGTGTAGAATTCATTCTCTTCAAAGGCAATACAATTGCTTTCAAGGAGAGTTACAAAATCGGAGTAGCCATCTTACACAGACGGTTTCATCTCTCTGATCCGATGTCTGCTGAAGAAATCAATGCACTGGAAAATCACCTCGAAGAAACGCTTGGGACGTTGCTTCAGGTCATCAAGGCATCCGGTGATTACTACCTCATCGGCGCAAGTGGTTCTTTTGAGGTGATCAATGATATCCTGACGAAATACTCCGCAGATACCCACTGGTCTGAATTGGACACAAACGGGCTGGATGTATACCTCACCAGGATTATTGCCTCTTCAACAGCAGAGCGAAGGCAAATTCCTGAGATACCACCTGAACGGATTGACTATATCGTGGTGGCCTTTATCCTGATCAGGTTTGTGTTCAGGCATATTCCCCCTAAAAAGCTGTTCTATTGTGATTTCGCCCTGAAAGAAGGCGTATTGGTGGAAATGGTGGAGGAATGGTGATTGAAGGTTGTTGCAGGAGCAAGGTTTGTCCGTCTTCCATGGCGTAGTTGCAAACTACGCCTAACGCTTGTTTGTTTGGCTTATTCTTCTTCTGTTCCCACTTTGTCGTCATCTGTCCCCATCTGGTTTTCAGACCGCAATTTGTTGAGGATCTGGTCCATCCGGAAAAACTCATCGAGGGATTCGTCCAGGAAAAACTTCAATTCAGGAATACGCCTTAATTGCTTTCCTACCTTGGTGGCTAATGTGTGACGCAAGCGATGAAGGTTTTCATCCATCGCCATCATGATCTCCTGTTTATTCTCGGCATTGAAGATGGAGAGATAGATTTTGGCATTCTGCATATCCGGAGATACAACTGCCCGTGTGACTGTAACCATGGCTTTGTCAAAGATGTAGGAGCCTTCCTCCATCAATACCATGCTGAACGCACGTCTTAAAAGTTCGTTGATTTGTTTTTGTCGCTTCGTTTCCATGGCAAAATTATTACAGCAGTCTCCAGCCTCAAAAGTAAGATATATATCCAAGCCGCCGATTAGGGGCTATTTCCTGCTGTAAACGATGGAGTACTTATCTTTCATGCTTCAGAAAGCAAAATAATTGTTCAAGGCCGATTCCATATTAGATCAACCAATTGAATACATGAAGGGCGTCGGCCCTGTCAGAGGTGAATTGCTGCGCAAAGAAATGGGCATCCACCGCATCGGGGACCTGCTGTGGGATCTTCCCTTCAGGTATATCGATAAATCACAGATATCCACCATACGCGAAGTAAAGACCTCACTTGATACCGGCCAATTGAAAGGTATTTTTACAGACAAACGCCTTGAAGGTACCGGACACAAGAAAAGACTGGTTGCGACTTTTGAAGATGGTACCGGTGAATTGGAAATACTTTGGTTTCAACGCGCTAAGGATATAGAGCAATGGATCGTACTCGGCAAGCCTTACCTGATCTATGGGAAACTCCAGGATTTCAGAGGCAAGTACAACATTGTACATCCTGAAATAGAAGAACTCTCACAAGACAAAGCTGTCGCTACCGGTCTTGAGCCTGTGTATAGCAGTTCTGAAAAACTGGTGGTACGAGGACTTGACAGCAAAGGGCGAAGAAAGATTGCTAAACAGTTGATCAGTCAGTTACGCCCTCAGGACCTGCCGGAAAATTTACCAGACGCTATTGTGTCCAAACTCAGATTTCACAACCGGTTTGAGACATTGAAAAGAATACATTTCCCTGCATCGCAAGAGGATCTTACGATCGCAAGAAACCGGTTGAAATTTGAAGAACTATTTTTTCTGCAGCTCATCCTGCTTCGCTCGAAAGCCAAAAGGGCAGAGACGGTCAAAGGATTTGTTTTTGGCGAAGTAGGCCATTTGTTCAACACATTTTATACACAACATCTTCCTTTCTCCCTGACTGAAGCACAGAAAAGAGTCTTGCGGGAAATACGCAATGACATGGGATCTGGTCATCAGATGAACAGGTTATTACAAGGTGATGTAGGGAGTGGCAAAACGATTGTTGCGTTGATGTTGATGTTGCTTGCTGCAGATAATGGATTCCAATCCGTATTGATGGCACCTACTGAAGTGCTGGCAATGCAGCATTTTGCTTCTATCAGCGAATTGGTGAAAGGGCTTGATATAAAAATTGCCTTTCTATCAGGAAGTGTGACAGGTGCTCAACGGAAAATATTACTTGAAGATCTGAAGAGCCATAAAACGCATATCCTTTTAGGCACGCATGCAGTGATTGAGGAAGGCGTTGAATTTGCAAACCTTGGTTTAGCCATTACAGATGAGCAACATCGGTTTGGCGTCGCGCAACGTGCGCAGATGTGGACCAAGTCACCACTCCATCCTCCGCATGTATTAGTGATGACAGCGACGCCGATACCACGGACATTAGCATTGACGGTATATGGTGATCTGGATGTGTCCATACTGGATGAATTGCCTCCGGGACGTAAACCGGTCATTACAACCCAACGCACTGAAGCGCACAGGACGAAAGTGATGGATTTTGTGCGAAATGAGATCAGCAAAGGAAGACAAGTATATGTGATCTATCCATTGATTGAAGAATCAGAAAAACTAGATCTTGAAAATCTCCAGGATGGTTATGAACGTTTGTTGCAAACGTTTCCAAGACCGGAATATCAATTGTCCGTCGTGCATGGCCGAATGAAGGCCAACGTCAAAGATGAAGAGATGCAGCGCTTCAAGGAACAGAAGACGAATATCATGGTTTCCACTACGGTGATTGAGGTAGGCGTTAATGTACCGAATGCCACCGTGATGATCATTGAAAATGCGGAACGATTTGGATTAGCACAATTGCATCAGCTTCGGGGGCGTGTAGGGCGTGGAGGAGATCAATCTTATTGCATCCTCATGACGAGTTATAAAATCTCAAAGACGGCCAAAGACAGGCTTGCTGTGATCTGCAATACGAATGATGGATTTGCTATCGCTGAAGCGGATCTGAAACAACGTGGGCCTGGTGATATAGCAGGGACAAAACAAAGTGGTGCCTTTGATTTTAAGGCTGCCAACCTGGTAGAAGATCAGGCTATTCTCAAGACTGCAAGAATCATTGCGGAAGAAATACTTACCAAAGATCCCGGATTGAAATCGCAGGAGTATACAAGTCTGTCGAGGTATCTTTCTACTGAATATAAGTATAAACAAGACTGGTCGAGGATATCGTAGAGGATTCGTTGCGCACT
>JAGOIB010000015.1:0-22427 GCA_017995875.1 Saprospiraceae bacterium | reverse complement strand
CAACTACGGTTTGAATAGTCTCTATCGATGTTCTGATGCTTCAAATCGAATAAATGCTTCGCTATAACAGGATTTGATTGTACATTTCATACTGAAATAAAAACTGAATGCTATGCCTCCAAAATATAAAGTGACGGGGTGTGCCCGTTTTTTCTTTTTCCTGATCATCTTTATCCCTGCTGTTTTTTTCGGGGCTGCATTCCTGCGTGGAGAAAATGGTGTGCAGATCATCAAGGATTTTTATCATAGTATCGTTGGTGGAGGAGATAAGGCTGGGTCTAAGGCTGAGGAGAAGGCTAAGGCTGAGGACACGTATAAGGTAGAAGATCTCAGGGAGGAACTTAGAAAAGCTAATGATGAAATTGAATCTCTGAAAAAGGAAATCCAGGCAAAGGATAAGGAGATAGAACGATTGAAGTCAGAAAAATAGCTGTCAGCTATCAGTTTTGAGTACCGAGTTTCGAGTTTCGAGAGGTGTGGGTGATGGGTGTGAGTGTCAGTCTCCTTTCTACTTGGATATTGGTTACATATGCTGAGTTGATCCAAAGCATTGGTTATTTCTAATTGCATTGTTCTAAGATTTGTTTCCTGCGAATACTTCGTTATTTGTTTGTCAATATTCTGGTATCTGGCATCTAAAGTCTGGCATCGTATTGAGAAAATTCATGTTTCTTTGCTGTGCAATAAATCCATTTTTTGAACAGTCAATAGAAAATATATGAGCCAGATCAGAATACTTGCCAATGATGGTATCGATGAAACCGGAAAAGCCATGCTTGAGGCAGCAGGGTTTGAAGTAGTGACAACGCATTTTAAAGCTGAAGAACTGGAAGCCCAATTGAAAACATTTGATGCTATCACCGTTCGGAGCGCGACCCAGGTGCGTCAACCATTGATTGATGCATGTCCTAATCTGAAAGTTATTGGCCGTGGCGGTGTGGGCATGGACAATATTGATGTAGCGTATGCAAGAGAAAAAGGATTAAGTGTCTACAATACCCCTGCAGCTTCGTCCAGGTCTGTAGCTGAACTGGTTACAGCACATGCATTTACCCTTATGCGTCAGTTGCATCTTTCTAACCGGGCGATGCCAGAGACCGGCAATACAGAATTTGCGAAGCTAAAGAAACTTTGCAGTGAAGGGAATGAACTGCTGGGAAAGACAATGGGAATTATTGGATTTGGGCGTATAGGACAGGAAGTTGCTCGTATTGCTCTTGGCCTGGGAATGAAAGTAGTGGCTTCAGATCCGTTTGTCAAAGAAGCAACTATACACATTGGTGTTCATGGATCCAATCAAACCATTGATGCCACCATTTCAACAACAGACATCAAGTCATTGTTGAGCCAATCAGATATCATCACTATCCACATTCCAAAAGCTGACAAACCGGTGATCGGAAAAGATGAGCTATCCATTTTAAAGAAAGGTGCCATCCTGATCAATACTGCGCGTGGTGGTGTCTTTGATGAAGACGCACTGATCGAAGGATTGAATTCAGGGCAAATTGGTGGAGCAGGCATTGATGTATTTGTTGGCGAACCAACGCCAAGGGTGGACATTCTGACGCATCCCAAGATATCATTGACACCACACGTTGGTGGTTCTACTGCTGAGGCACAAGAAAATGTCGGAAGAGAATTAGCCGGATTGATCATTCATCATTTTACAAAATGATTTTCTTTTACTTTTTTTTCCGGAAAAAAAGTAACAAAAAACCTCGTGACCCAAAAAACTCGCTAATCATTCATGCGTTTATTATTGGTCCTGTTTTGCTTTCATGCTTAGCTGTATTTCAATATCCTATTTCTTGTCTATGATAGTTACCAATTAGTGTCCTGTTTCATATTGAAATAGGTATCAGCGTTGCTCAAACAGTTTTGGGTCACATGATTTGACCTATTCGAGATGATTTTTTATTTTTCTATTATTACTAAAGTAGAATGGTGAACCAGCAGACTATGAGTTCTAGTCAGGATTTTTTATAAACGATTGATTGTTTCTGAGGATGTTGAGAAAATCTTCCTCCTCAACAAGATCTGCGCCGAGGGTGCGCATATGTGGCGTATCCTGCTGGCAATCGATCCATTGAAAGCCATTGGAAGCAAGATATTGTGCAAGATGGACAAAACCGACTTTGGAGGCATTTGGTTTTTCAGTAAACATACTTTCGCCGAAAAAAATCTTTCCCAGAGCAATACCGTATAATCCGCCAACAAGACTTCCTTCCTGCCATACTTCAACGGAATGTGCATAACCCATTTTATGCAAAGTTGAATACGCATCAATCATCTCCGGCATAATCCAGGTGCCTTCTTGTCCGGGCCGTGACACATTACCACATCGCTCCATAACTGTCTTAAATTCTTTGTCGAACGTGACTTTGTATTTCCTTTGATTCATGAAATTCCTGACAGAATGTGAGATGTGAACATTCTCCGGCCGGACCATCAGCCGGGGTGCTAACCACCACCAAAGAATGGGTTGACCCTCATGATACCAGGGGAAAATACCCCAACGGTAAGCAAGTAATAATCGCTCAGGAGATAAGTCGCCACCGACAGCCATCAAGCCATCAGGTTCACGAAGAATAGGATGTGGAAATATCAGTTCGTCATCAAGGGAATATACAGGCATCCTTAAAAGATCACCTGTTCACCTTCTCGTGTTCGATGATGGCATTGAGTCCCCTGTCGGTCAAGGCATCCTTGAGAGGCTTTAAGACTTCGATAGGACCCAACTTGACACTGGCCCTGCCTTTAGTGTGAACGATCCATGCGAGTTGTTCTGATTGCTCGCTGGTATGGTTGAGCACATCCATAAAACATTCGATGACCCAATCAAAGGTGTTGTAGTCATCATTGAGGACGATCAGTTGAGTCTGCTCACCATTGGTGGTAAGGTCTGCAACAATTACGTCTTCTTTTTCATCGGATTGGCTATCGTACAACATGGGAGAAAAGATTTACAAAACAATATTACTAAATAATCAAGCTATCTGCAAATTACGAATAGCATTTTGTACGGCTGTCAGGTCAGGCATACTTCCCGCATTTTCGAGTACTTCTGCATAACGTATCAACCCTTCGCTATCGATGACAAATGCAGAACGCTTGGCTACGCCACGCATGCCGAGTGAAAATTCTTCGTACATCGTATCATATGACCTGATGGCGATTTTGTTAAAATCTGAAAGTAATTTGAAATTGAGCTCATATTCCAACTTATATCTCGCCAGGGTCTGTGGCGAATCCACTGAAATAGCCAATACCTCTGCGTCGAGGTCATTGTATACCGAGATGTCATCACGGGTGGCGCAAAGTTCTTTTGTACAGGTGCTGGTGAAAGCTAAGGGAAAAAACAACAACACAACATTCCTTCCTTTGAAATCAGAGAGGTGTGTAAGCACCTTATCTGAGGAATAGAGCGAGAAATCTGGTGCTTTATCACCGATACGAAGGGACATGTGGTGTGGTTTGGATGACTAACGAAAGGATCGTGGCTATTTGTGTATACTTGTGCAAAGATAACAACAAAACCTCGCGTGAGTTTAAAACGGGCCTATATTGACCTTCATATTGCGGTAGTTTTACTTGCGGGGACGGCGATCCTGGGTGACCTGATATCGTTGTCAGCCAGTGTATTAGTCTGGTGGAGGACCTTGATTGCCAGTCTTGGCATTGGTATCTTTTTATGGATGACCGGAAAGTTAAAATTGGATTGGCTCCGGTCGAAACGAAAACTGTATTGGCTTGGTGGTATGGTGGCGATTCACTGGATTTGCTTTTTTGGTTCTATAAAATTAGCCAATGCGTCCACAGCCCTGATTTGTTTTGCGACCATTTCTTTTTTCACAGCATGGATTGAACCGTGGATCACGGGGCGGAAAAGGGAGATGCATGAAATCCTGTTTGGCCTCATGGTCATCCCGGGTATTGTATTGATTGCAGGTCGCGCGCAGGGTGAATTATTGTTTGGAATCATCCTGGGCATCACAGCAGCTCTGTTGCTTGCAATTTTTTCAAGTCTTGAAAAAAAATGGATAACTGAAGTTGATCCCGAGCACATGACATTGATACAAATGCTTGGCGCCTGGGTGACTGTGTGTTTCTGGTTGGGAGGTGAATACGTGTTTAACGGGATTGAACATTTTCTACCCGGAGCCAGGGATATCATTTATCTGTTGGTGCTGGGTCTTGTGTGCACATGCGTGGCCTGGGTACTTTGCACGAGAGCTGTACGGTCAGTGACTGCGTATGATTCCATCATGGTGATCAATCTTGAGCCTGTCTATGGAATCATTCTCGCGTTGATATTCTTAAATGATCGGAAAGAACTTACTACTTCATTTTATATTGGTGCCTGTATCATACTGGCATCGGTCATTATTCATCCAATCTGGCAATCACGTTATGCTCGCATCTGAAATACAAAAATATACTGATGACTACAGTAATGTACATGATCCCATACTCAATGAGATTGAAAGGTCAACACATTTACATACTATAGCTCCTCAGATGTTGAGTGGACGTGTTCAGGGTGGCTTCCTCACACTGATGACGTCATTGCTGCAGGCAAAACATGTACTGGAGATCGGTACGTTTACCGGGTATGGCACGATATGTCTTGCAAAAGGACTCAATCCTACTCCGGAAAGCAAGGTGGTTACCATTGAAGCGAATGCAGAGTATTCATTTCTCATCAAGAAACACCTTGCTTTAGCCAAGATGGAAGACCGGGTGGAGAGTATCATAGGCAGGGCGCAGGAGATCATCCCGGAGAGAAGTGAGACATGGGATCTTGTCTTCATTGATGCGAACAAACAGGAATACCTTGATTATTATCTCACAGTGTTTGATCATGTTCGCAAAGGCGGTCTGATCATATCTGACAATGTACTCTGGAGTGGAAAGGTGGTATATGAGCGAAATGATGTGGATGCCAAGGTGATACACAGATACAATGAGTTTTTATTCAAGGATCCAAGGGTGGAGGTGTTGATGCTGCCGATCAGGGATGGGTTGAGTGTGGCCAGGAAGTTGTGAGAACGTAAGAGCGTAAGAACGTAAGAGTGTAAGAACGTGAGAACGTGAGAACGTAAGAGTGTGAGAATGTGAGAATGTGAGAGGTGTGGGGCTAAGTGTCAATTCGTTTTTGTAGGGTCTTGTTGCACCCGACCTAACAAACGAATTGAGGGTGTGAGATATTGACGAATAACGATTGACAATTGACGATTTTTGATTTACGATTTACGATTATACATCATCGATACTTTTTTTGAAAAAAAGTATCGTTCGGTGAGTTGATACCATCATGACCAAATTGTGCATTTCTTCCTTTTTCGTTTCTGCCCTCACCAGCACTATACTATTATGTGCTCCTGTGTATGGCCAGAGGAATGCTTCGACTTTTTCGTTTGATCATCTGACGGTGGATGATGGGTTGTCATACACGACTGTACATGCCTTGCTGGAAGATCAACTGGGGATCATCTGGGCAGGCACCCGGTTTGGATTGAACCGCTTCGATGGTTATGAATTCAAGGTATTTCTACCTGATCCCAAAAATCCATACGCTATCAAGAGTCAATCGGTGCTGACACTGTGGAATGATAATGTTGGGAACATCTGGATAGGTCATCTCAATGGTGGTGTGAGCGTGCTGGAAAGAACCACCGGGAGGTTTCTTCGCTTTCCTTTTAAAGAGGATAATTCGGTTGATTGGAACACCATCACGGTGAGATCTATTTTTCAGGACAGCCGGGGCAATTTCTGGCTAGGGACATATGCTGCAGGTACTGTTGTGTTTGACAAGGAGTATAACAAGATCGCTCACTTTTGTACTACCTGCACACCGGACAACAGAAGGCTCAACAATGATTTTGTTTTTGATTTTCAGGAAGATCCCAGCGGCCGGATCTGGATCGGAACTGCAGGAAAAGGGATCAATCTGTTTGACTGGTCATCCGATTCATTATACACGATCCATAGCGCGGAAAGTGATGACATGGATGGATTTGCTAAATCGCTTTGTCTTGGATCGAATGGAAATCTTTGGATCGGTACAGAAGGTAGTGGCCTCTATGAAATCGATCTGCAGAAACTCAACGTCATTGATAGATTTGAACCAAACCCACTGACAGGTGAAGGACTGAGCAACAGACGAATCACCGATCTGGTGCCCGATAAACATGGAAAACTATGGATTGCGACAGACGGAGGTGGGCTCAATTATTTTGATCCCATTACGGAAGAATGGAAGCACTTCAGGTATCAACCTGAATTTCTCAATTCGCTCAATTCAGATGCGCTGTATGATCTGATGTTTGATTCTTCAGACAATCTATGGATCGGCACCTTCAATGGAGGTATCAATCTGCATAAAACTGTCTTCCCTCCATTCGTCATGGATCGACAGTATGCGCTGGAAAGATTAGAGGGCCTGCGCTCTGTCCTCTGCCTGGATCAGGACAAAGATAGAAATGTCTGGATGGGCACTGATGGCGGTGGGTTGTTTCAATTGGATGTACGAAAGAACCCCGTTCAATTGGTCTCTATCGAAAAATCTGCAAAAAATCCTCCCGGTCTTAATGTGATCACAAGTCTGGTATCACTTCCTGATGGGAATCTTTGGCTTGGGACTTTTGCAAGAGGGCTTTATCTGTATAATCCTCAGACAGGGATCGTGAAACAATTTCAAAATAATCCGGATGACCCCACCAGCCTTAGTCACAACAATGTATGGGATCTGGAACTTGCAGCGGATGGAGGTCTTTGGATTGGAACTTTGGGTGCGGGTGTGTCTTACCTTAAAAAAGGACAAAATTCATTTATCCGGTTCCTACCCGATGCAAATAATAAAAACAGTATCTCAGGGACACAAGTCATCGATATCCTTCTTGACAAGACGCGTCCGTGGCTGTGGATCGCAACAGAAAACAACGGACTGAGCCGAATCGATCATTCCACTACCCCATTCCATATCACCCAATATCACCATGACGCTAATGACTCGTTAAGCCTGGCAAGTGAAAAAATCCGGTGTCTCTTTCAGGATGATGACGGCACGATATGGATCGGAACTGAAAATGCCGGACTCAATGCCTACCAATCAGGCACCGATTCATTCCAGGCATATGCTGTCGAACAAGGACTCCCTTCTAATATGATCAACAGTATCGTCCAGGGATCACATGGATATCTATGGATCACCACCCAGGCGGGTATCGTTAGATGGAATAAAAAGGAAGGCCGGTTTATCAAGGTAGGTTCAGAACCGTTTCTCGAAAACAACCAGTACAATCCGGGTGCCGCGTTAAAACTGAACGATGGTAGATTGATCCTTGGTAGCACAAATGGATATTCTTTCATCCAACCTGACCAGGTGAGTGAGAACATGAGTGCCCCTAAAGTAGTTTTTACTGAATTTAGTCTCTCCAACCAATCAATTCCTATCGGTTCATTTGCAGGAAGGACTATTCTCTCAGGTCCGATCAATGATTCAACAACTGTTGTCCGGTTCTCCTACCAGGACAAAGGAATTCAATTCAGCTTCACCACCACGGATTATTCACAACCCGATAAAAACCAGTTTGCCTATCGTCTGATTGGATTTGACACCACATGGCATATTGTTGGACCAAAACAGCGGTTTGCAAATTACTCTTCGTTACCGGGTGGTGAATACGTGCTTGAAGTAAAAGCTTCCAATAGCGATGGTGTATGGAATACATCTCCCCGCACTTTGAAGATTATTGTTTCTCCACCTTTCTGGACCACCTGGTGGTTCCTCCTGGCGGCGATTGGTGCCGGGATCATAATAGTACTGTTGATGATTCAGTTTTTATTGAACCGTCAAAAAATCAGGTTTCGGCAACATGCCATGGCTGCCGAACAAGAAATCCTGCGTTTACAGAATGAGAATCTTGAGAAGGACATACTGAACAAACAGGCCCAACTCAGTGCCTCTGTGCTTCAAAGTGCACATAAAAACCAGTTTCTGGAGGATCTAAAAGGTGAGATCCGGAAGATCGAAACCGATGAACATCAATCCAAATCCCGGGAATTACACCGTCTGACCAGATCCATCGAAAGCGAAATAACCCAGAAGAACTACTGGGACCAATTTCAGCTCACGTTCAACCAGGTTCACCAGGACTTTGTCCAAAAGCTCCATCAAAGGCATCCACACATCTCTTCCACTGATAGCCGACTGTGCTGTTTTATCCGGATGGGATTTTCCAATACAGAGATTGCTGCAATCCTGAATATCACGGTCAACGGGGTTGAACAGAGCAAGTATAGACTGAAGAAGAAGCTTGAACTGGAGAAGGATGCTTCGCTGAATGATTATATAAGCGAGCTTTAGACACTTTTTTCCCTTGTCGAGTATTTGTCAGGTGCAAAAATTAGCAACTTCCTACCCTTTTAGCTTGATTTGTGTGCACAAGAATTAAGTGTTTTGCCAAATTTAAAATCAGTCATTTCTACTCTGATGGGCATTAATTCTGGCTTTTACTTTAATTGTCAATTTAAATTCTGATAAGCTCTTAATTACTGCCAGATACTCTTCTTCCAGCGGAATGGTCTGATGTCAGGTGGTATAAACGAATAAAAAGCCTCAGGTAGGGCACCATTTCTACCTATACTATAACTAAATGTTTAAACAAAATTTTATGAGAAATGTAATTCAAAGGACCTGGCTGATCCTTTTTTCAGCCACCTTATTATTGGCTTACTCCTGCAAAAAAGACGACGATCCTACCCCGGCAGTCATTGCAGGATTTTCTTTTGAAGTATCTATGGACAATTACAAGAAAGTCACTTTCACCAATACGTCCATGAACTATGATGCAATTTCCTGGAATTTTGGGGACAATACAGGGCTTTCTACAGAGGTAAACCCTGTGCACACATATGCTCAGGATGGAATCTACACTGTCACGCTTACCGCAACTAAAGGAAGCGATTCGGATGTCGTATCCCAATCTGTATCCATTTCCAATACCGCTGCAGATCTGCTGATACTTGCGGGCACATCATCTAAATCCTGGAAGTTGCTTCGCACTGCCAGCGTAGGTCGATGGCCTCTGGAAGTGGGTCCTTTCGACAGAAGTTCTGTTTGGTGGGGACTCGGAAGGGACAATGATGATATCGTCAACCGCCCATGCACCATGAATGATGAATTTATCTTTAACGTCAATGGCAGCTTCACCTATAACTCTAATGGAGACTTTTGGGCTGAAGGAAATGTCTTTGAACCAGCAAACGATTGCTTTCCAACCACTGCTGCTCACCTTACAGGTCCAGGTGGTAGTGATCTTTCTGCTTTTGGTGATGGCACACACACTTTTTCACTCGGGAGTGGTCAATTGACAGTATCCGGGCTTGGTGCCTTCATTGCTCTGCCCAAAATAGGTACAGATGCAGAGGTCAGTGTACCACAGACATCTGTACAATATGACCTCGTCAAATTGTCTGAAGGAACTACTGACACACTTATCCTGGAGTCCAATTATAAGTTTCCCGGAAATACGTCAGGCAATGATGACGCTTACTGGAGAATTACCCTGGTGCATTATGACAATCCTGCTAATGAGCCACCTGTGGTAGGCTTCAGTGCTAACGTAGCAGAAAAGGTTGCAACGTTTACTAACAACTCATATGATGCTACGAGCTACAACTGGAATTTTGGAGATGGTAACACATCAGCTGAAGCAAATCCGGTCCATACATATACAAATCCTGGCTTGTATACAGTAACTCTGACCGGCACAAAAGGCAGTGGTACTGCTGTAGCGTCCAGAGTCATTACCATCTCCGGAGATATGACTGCAGGTAACCTTATTGGGGGTGCATGGCGAGTGCGTAATGCAGCCACCTCTATTTTTGTAGGTCCCGGATTGGGCAAACCTGACTGGTGGCAAGTACCACCAAATTTCCTTGATGGCACTTCAACAGGTGGAGACGATTGGTCTTGTATTACCAACGATGAATTCATCTTCAGTGCAGGTGGGGTCTATGAATACAAAACAAACGGTGACGCAAGAAATGACGGGTATATGGGCAGTCCAAACGGATGCTGGACAGATGCTGAAGTTGCGGCTAGTGGTAATGGTGCGGCGTTTGGATCAGGAGTCCATTCCTGGACTTTTACCGAAGCTTCTGCTTCACCCTCCGGACGACCTATCATCCATTTGCAAAATGGCACATCGGGTGCAGCTTTCCTCGGTTTTTACAAAGGCTATTATGGCGGTGAAAATACTGATGGCGCCAACCTTCCTAATGGTGGATTGACCTCTACGCAGTACGAAGTCATGAGTTATGTCAATGACGGCACCACTGAAACCATGACCGTATCTGTTGATTATACAGCAGCGCATGATGGATCTCAGGGATGGACTGTCGTTTTAGTACGCTAATCATTAGCTAATCATCAAATGGGCACACGGAAAAAATTAATTTTCCGTGTGCCTCTCTTTACTCATTGTGGTGACCTGATAAATAACAAAACAGAAGTTGCCTTATCGACTACAATGCACTCGCGAATCCTCTCATGGACGCTAATCCTCTTCAACTCAAGTCAAACGAATATGATCAAAGTCATATATACATTCATCTGCCTTTTCTTTGCTTTCAACATACAAGCTCAGATCAGCGGCACTGTCACTGATGCCCAGGGTGAACCGCTCATAGGAGCTGTAATCATGGTGAAAGGCACCTCCATAGGCACTGTCACTCAAACGGACGGAACGTACAGTATTGAGGCAACACAAGGCACGCTTGTTTTTTCATACACAGGTTATGATGCAGTCGAAATTCCGGTAGGTGATAATCTTATCATCAATGTGGTGTTGGAAGTTGCCAACATCGGCTTGGATGACGTGGTAATCATCGGCTATGGAACGCAACGTAAAGCAGATGTGACTACCTCTGTAGTTGTAGTAGGAAAAGAAACGATTGAAAACCGGCCAATGGTTTCTGCAGCGGAAGCACTCCAGGGCTCAGCCGCAGGCGTGCAAGTTGTGCAACCTTCCGGTAAGCCAGGAGGAGATATTGCTGTAAGGGTTCGTGGTAGTACTTCCGTACTTGCCGGCAATGAGCCTCTCTATGTTGTTGATGGTGTTCCAACCACTGATATACGAGGGTTGAATCCAACAGACATTGAGTCTATGACTGTACTGAAAGATGCATCTTCTGCCGGTATCTATGGTGCACGGGCTGCCAATGGAGTCGTGCTCATTACCACCAAACGTGGTGCAGCAGGAAAAAACTCAATCTCATTCAATGCTTATTATGGGGTGTCCGATATTCGTAAAACCATTGAAACACTTACGACCAAACAATATCGCGATCTCATGAATCAGATCGCTCCCGGAGCGATGGACCCCTCTGAGACATCTTATACAAACTGGCAGGATGAGACTTTTGGATATGGTACGATTCAGAGTTATCAACTTGCTTTTCAGGGAGGAACTGACATCACCCGCTACTTAATCTCTGCGAACTATCTAAGTCAAACAGGTATTGCCAAACCAGCTCGTTTTGATCGATACTCGTTGCGTTTGAATCTCGATAATCAAGCCACAAAGTGGTTGACTATCGGTGTGAATATGAATTTACTTCGTTCCAGCACTAAGGATACACCTGACAATGCGAGTAGCGGTCGAGGTGGTGTCATCATGAGTGCGTTGAATACACCTCCTTTCCTTGATATCTATAAAGATGATGGAAGTGGACAATATGATCCAAACCCATTTCAACCATCCTGGGAAAACCCAATTGCGTATATGTTTGGTGCCGAACAAGAAGCAATCGATACGAGGCTTTTTGGAAACATCACACTCGAGGCTGCTATTTTTGAGGGCTTCTCTTTAAAAACAAATTTCGGAGCGGATATTAATTCACATCAATGGGATTATTATCTCGACCCGTTCAAGACCACCTATGGCCGAAACAATAATGGAATCGGACAAGCTGATAAATCTAATACCAGCATTCTGTTATGGGAAAACACCGTCAACTACACAAAAGATTTTGATGATCATCATATGTCTTTCCTGATTGGAAGCAGTATTCAAAAATCAAAATGGAGTGATTCTTACTTATATGGCACAGATTATCCGGATGATATCAATGTACAGACTTTAAATGCTGCCAATGTGATCACGGGATCAACTGATGTGCAGGAGTGGGCATTAGCTTCTTTTTTTGGGCGCTACATGTACAATTACAAAAGCAAATATCTGCTGACAGCATCGCTTCGCAGAGATGGCTCTTCCAAACTCGCAGATCCATGGGGCACGATGCCATCCATCTCTGTTGGATGGCGTATTTCAGCGGAACCATTCATGCAATCATTGGACGCTATATACGATATGAAACTACGTTTTGGCTGGGGTAAAAACGGTAATCAGGAAGGAATTCCTAATTATGCGCAATATGGTCTGGTCTCCTATTACCGCCAGCCGCAAACCAATCCACTTTCAGGTCCAGCTTCTGCTCAGGTGACCTATGGTAATCCAGATCTTCGTTGGGAAACAACTACTCAGTCAAACATCGGACTTGACCTGTCTCTCTGGACAGGCAGGTTGAACTTCTCTGCAGATGCATATTATAAAAAAACGAATGACCTGCTGATGAATGTGCAGCTCTCCAATTCGCTGCCAATCTCTACGATTCAAACCAATGCGGGTGTCATAGAAAATAAAGGGCTTGAATTTGCTTTGGGAACCATCAATACTACAGGCGATTTCAAATGGACCACTGATTTTAATATCTCCTTCAACAAAAACAAAGTACTTCAGTTGGATTATACCGAAGTGTATTACTTCGGACGCATCTACAGCAACAACCAGGATGTATCAATTGTACGTGCGGGATTACCTCTCGGGGTATTCTATGGGTATGTCTCAGAAGGGGTTGATGAGGAAACAGGTGATCTGAACTACAAAGACGTCAATGAAAACGGGATGTTTGATCCGGGAGATCGTACGATCATCGGTGATGGCAATCCAGATTTCACTTACGGATTTACAAATACCTTGTCGTGGAAAAATTTCGATCTGAATATCTTTTTCCAGGGCAGCCAGGGTAATGATATATTCAATGCGACTCGCATCGACCTGGAAGGTATGTTTGATAGTAAAAACCAATCTGTTGCTGTGCTTGACAGATGGACTACGACCAACAGGATAACTGACATTCCCAGAGCGATTGGTGGAGGCAACATCAACAACGTTCGTAATTCTACGCGCTTTGTGGAAGATGGTTCCTATCTAAGATTGAAATCTTTGACCCTGGCCTATAACATAAATCCAAAAAAATTGGAGCGTATGAAAATCCAGAAACTATCCTTGTATGTGACCGGTCAGAATTTATTGACCTTTACAAAATACAGTGGTTTTGATCCGGAGGTGAATGCCTTTGGAAGGAGCGCCACTGAACTCGGCATCGATTATGGTACATACCCACAATCCCGCACTATCACGTTTGGTGTCAATGTGGAATTCTAAAAAAATACAACGATGAAAAAATATATTCCTTTTCTTGCATTCCTCTGTCTGACGACTTTTTATGCCTGTGATAATTTCCTGGAGCTGGAGCCTCATTCACAAGGGATCGCTATTGAAAATTCAGATGCAGATTCTATTTATTTTAAATCTGCTTCTGAACTTGAGGCGGCACTGGCCGGTGCTTATGGGGATTTCAAAAACGAATATTTCCAACTGGATTACTTTGTCAATGGTGATGCGCAGTCTGATGATGCGTATGCCGGAGGTGACAACCCGGACAACTTTCAGATTGATGACTATCAGTTAGATGCTGTCAACAGAAATGTCAGCCGCGACTGGGCATACCTCTACTCCACCATCGGCAAAGTGAATAATATCATCAACAATGCTGCAGAAGTTACTGATCCCGAGCTGACCCCTTCAAGATTAGATGAAATCATAGGTGAAGCTTCCTTCATCCGGGCGTTCATGTACTTTCAGTTAGTACAATTATGGGGTGATGTTCCGTTACAACTTGTAGAAGTCACATCTATCAGTGCTGAAAGACTGGATGAAATCTACGCTCAGATTTTCCCAGCTCGATCACCAAAGGAAGAAATATATGCGCAGATCATCAGTGATCTGGAAACAGCGCTGCCCCGAGTCCGTATCACGGCAGCGCACAAAGGCTTTGTTACCACCGGCGCTGTCAATGCTGTGCTGGCTAAAGTCTATGCAGCACAGGAACCTCACGACTGGGCTAAAGTCAATCAATACTGTGATGCAGTTATCGCCGGGGGGTATTCCCTGCTGCCTGAGTTCGATCAACTATGGGATAATGCGATGAAAAATTCAAGTGAATCCATCTTTGAAATCAACTATACAGGTGGACCGACGGATGGCAACTGGGGCGTAAATATCTTCAGAGGTGTGGACTGGAAAAAATTCAACCTGCCTGCCAATGACCTGATTGCTGCATTTGATGCAGAGAATGACTTGATCCGTAAAAATGCATCCATCATTTTTGAAGATGTATCGGGGCTTTGGTCAGACGCTCATTATCCACAAACGCATTATCCTTTTATCAACAAATGGAGGAATTTCGGAGGAGATGGAGCGCAGAATTATATCTTCATCCGGCTGGCGGACATCCTGCTGTTGAAAGCTGAAGCCCTCAATGAATCAGGAGATGTATCCGGGGCTGCTGCTATCGTTGATCAAATCCGTGATCGTGTTGATTTAAATCCGACTACTGCCGGTGACCAGGCTGCTATGCGTCTTGCTATCGAAAAGGAACGACGCCTCGAGCTGGCATATGAAGGCGTCAGGTGGTATGATCTGAAACGAACAGGCCGGGCGATTGAAGTGATGAGCACTACAAAAGGTGCTGATGGTAATCCAATAGGGTATGTATTGACACCAGAACGCCTGCTATGGCCTATACCACAAGCGGAACTGGATAAAAATGCCAACCTCACACAGAATGCGGGGTATTGAAAAAAGGGTACATGATTGTACGATCGAAAGTTTAAAACCACACGGATAAAAATGAAAATCGGAATACATATTTACTTACCGGCCGTACTCATCTGGAGTGCGATTGCCTGTAATAAATCTAACGGGGATGTCGATCCGGATACACCACCTGAACTTCCGGTTAAAGTATGGACCACTTCCGGCAATGAAGTCAATCTCTTGTATCAGAAGACCATTGATTTTGCTACCGGTCTTGATGAACGATTTCCAGAGATAACGATACATCCTGCTGAAACTTTGCAGGTAGTAGAAGGATTTGGATTTACGCTTACCGGTGGTAGTGCTATGCTTCTCCACCAGATGGAAGACAATGCGCGTCAGGAACTTTTAAAGGAGTTTTTTGGCAGCGGCACCAATTCTATCGACGTCAGTTATCTGCGGATTTCGATCGGGGCTTCAGATCTGGATCCTGTGGTCTTTAGCTATGATGACTTGCCATCTGGCCAGACTCAAGATCTGCAATTACAACATTTCAGTCTGTCGAGAGATACATTGCACTTAATCCCGGTACTAAAAGAAATACTGGCCCTCAATCCTGATATCAAAATCATGGGTTCGCCTTGGAGTCCGCCAGTGTGGATGAAGAGTAATAAAAATAGTATTGGAGGAAATTTAAATCCCCAACACTATAGTGTCTATGCTCAATACTTTGTCAAATACATCCAGGCGATGAAGGCCAATGGTATTACGATCGATGCCATCACGCCGCAGAACGAACCGCAACATGGTGGCAATAACCCCAGCATGGTCATGTCAGCAGCGCAGCAAACTGATTTCATAAAAAATCATCTTGGCCCTGCTTTCCAGGCTGCCGGAATAACGACAAAAATTGTGGTGTGGGATCATAATTGTAACAGGCCTGACTATCCGATCGAAATCCTTAATGATGCTGCAGCAAAAACATACGTATACGGCTCCGCTTTCCATCTCTATGAAGGAGATGTGAGTGCGCTTTCCCAGGTCCATGCGGCACATCCTGACAAAGCTTTGTATTTCACAGAACAATGGACAGGATCTAGCAGCACCTTTGACGGTGATCTGAAGTGGCATATCAAAAATGTCATCATCGGTACGATGCGCAACTGGAGTGGAGTTGCCCTGGAATGGAACCTGGCCAATGACCCGGGCTTTGCTCCACATACACCAGGTGGCTGCACCCAATGCAAAGGAGCTGTGACCATTGATGGTTCGACTGCAACGAAAAATGTGAGCTATTATATCATTGGTCAGGTGTCAAAATTTGTTCCTCCCGGTTCCATTCGCATAGGCAGTACTGTACCTGGCGCATTGCACAATGTGGCCTTCCTGACACCAGAGGGCAAATACGTACTGATCGTACTTAATGAAAGCACCACCCTGCAATCCTTCAACATACATGTGGGAGAGCGCTGGATCACGGCTTCATTGCATCCTTCGACCGTAGGGACTTTCGTTTGGTAAAATCGTCTCAAATAGCTTAGCACTTTTATCTTGCATGCTGTTGATCACAGCAACATGACAAAATATAAATTCATGAAACTACCAATAGTAATTCCCGCATTGTGGATTCTCTTCTCGGGATGTAAACAGCTTCCAGAAACTGAGATACCTACTGCATCTTACGATGTGAAAGGAAAGGAAGTAAAAATTTATACGACGGCCGATAGTTCTACCCTACGGCTGGCCCAAAGTGACACCAAATCATTTAAAGCAGCCGCACAACCCCTGGAAACTGAAGTAGCCATTTTTGTAAATCCAGCCAAAACCTTCCAGACGTTTATGGGTATTGGAGGTGCAGTCACTGATGCCAGTGCTGAAGTTTTTGCTACCCTGCCTGCAGAAAAACAACAGACTTTTTTAGAATCATATTTTGACAAAACCAAAGGTATCGGATACTCGCTGATTCGCACCTCTATCCATAGTTGTGATTTTAGCAGTGAGAGTTATACCTACGTAACGGATGAAGACAAAGAGTTGGGTACATTCAATATCGACCACGACAAAAAACATCGTATCCCGCTGATCAAAAAAATAATCGAAGCAGCCGGCGGCAAGATCCCGCTCTATGTGAGCCCATGGAGCCCGCCTGCCTTTATGAAGGACAATAAGAATATGCTACGCGGTGGCAAATTGTTGCCTGAATTTTATCCATCCTGGGCTATGTATTATACAAAGTTTATCAAGGCATATGAAGGCCTGGACATTCCTATCTGGGGCCTGACCGTTCAGAACGAACCTATGGCTACCCAAACATGGGAGTCCTGCATCTATACGGCTGAAGAGGAACGTGATTTTTTAAAAAACCATTTGGGACCAACCTTAAAAAAGGAAGGATTGGGTGATAAAAAAATCATTGTTTGGGATCACAACCGGGACCTGATCAATCACAGGGCAGAGGTCATCCTAAGTGACCCTGAAGCCTCACAATATGTATGGGGCATCGGTTTCCACTGGTATGAAACATGGACCGGAGGAGAACCGATGTTTAGTAATCTGGACCAGGTCAATGATGCCTATCCGGACAAGAACCTGATATTCACAGAAGGTTGCAATGAAAAATTTGATGCGGCTAAATACCAATACTGGCCAAATGCAGAGCGGTATGGCAAATCCATGATCAATGATTTCAACCAGGGCACAGTAGCCTGGACAGACTGGAATATCCTACTCGATGAAACCGGTGGGCCTAATCATGTCAACAATCTTTGCTTTGCGCCTGTGCATGCAGATACGCGCACGGGCGAATTGATCTACACTCCATCTTATTATTACATCGGGCATTTTTCAAAATTCATTCGTCCAAATGCTAAACGCGTAGCCACGGCACCTAGCAGGAGCGCATTGCTGAGTACTTCGTTTCTGAATGAAGATGGCCAGATGGTGACTGTGGTCATGAACCTGACGGACAAGCCTGTCACCTATAAGCTCTATGTGGATTCATATGCCATTGATGAAGTGATTATGGCACATGCAATACAAACCCTTGTTTATTGACGAATTACAAGTGACGATTTACGATTTACAATTGACAATTGACAATTTTAAAATTACTATTGACGAATTACCAATGACGATTTTCGATTGACGATTTTCGATTGACGATTAATGAAATGCATTTATTTTGCCAGAGGTCATTGTAGAGCGGAGTCGAAACAATCAATTTACCTGTTTCATAGTAAGATCTCCCGGTCATTGAGCGGAGTCGAAATGACAATTGACAAATTATGATTGACGAATTACAATTGACGATTGACGATTGACAACCTAGCCCCGAAAGGGGGGAAACAATTACGAATTACAATATACGATTTCCCTACTGAAAACTCGTCACTCGAATCTCGAAACTTACCGTACGATCGTCAATCTCTTCACCATCACCCCACTCTTTCCGATCAACTCAAACTGATATGTACCAGCAGTCAACGAAGAAGTATTGATTGAAAATGGAGATGTGTTTGCTTCCAATTGACGTGACATTACAATTGAACCAGCGGCATTCGAAATATTGAGTTGCATCTTACCTGAAACAGGTTGGCTGAAGGATAAGGTCACTTCATCAGTAGCAGGATTAGGATATACTTTAAAGCCTGATTCATTTGCAGGATCATTGGCTGCTGTTGTACCAACTTCTATAAACTGTTGGATATTGCTGAAACAAGAGCCATTGGATACTGTAAGGGTGATGGTATAATAATCCGGTACGTCGTACGTGTGCTGTGGATTCTGTTCATTTACTTCAGGGGAGCCATCACCAAAATTCCATATCCATGAATCTGGGTTACCTGTTGAGATGTCTGTGAATGTAACATCAAGGTCAATTGCATCAGAAAGGAAGTCTGCTGCAGGCCCTGGTTCAACATTGACCAATACCCCGATTTCAGCACTTTCGCAGACTGGTTCCTGCACTTTCCAATCATAGAAATAATAGTAATAGGTCAATTCATCATTGGTTGCATTGGAACTGTAGATCGAAAGGACATTGCTTATTTCGTATGGATAGGTAGCCCCTGCATTATTCCTGTATAGATTTTCACTGGAGTTGGCGAGACTATATTGACCCGGCTGTGTTATATCAAAATTAAGTGTAACCCTGTTTTCTCCGTCCACCAAAGAAACTGTTGCAGATTGTACTACCTGGCCATTTGCATCATATAAGCGTATGGTACGGTCACCGTCTCCCTGTGCGAAAACCAAAACAGAAATCAATCGGCAAGGCACGTAAGTTTCAAAGAGCAACTTTCCTTCAAAGCCTGTATCGTGGTTGCCTCCATCTGCAAATGTATTGTTGGCCGGCCCGGCATTGTAGACTGGCTTATCTTCAATTTGCTTCACGTTGTATGTGACGGGTATCGAAAGTGAAGGGGTCAGAAAGGTTTTGCCGGTATGTACTATGGCGCCTTCTGTACTCCAGATGGCTGTATTGCCGGATCTGACATTAGCTTTCAAGGTGGTATAGCTTCCGTCACAAACAGTCGTGATGCCATCAATGGTAGGTGGCGCCAAATCTTCGAAAGCAACATTCATTTCAAATGTATCTGCACCGATATTATTTGTCACGACAAGGGTGACTGTATATTCACCAGGCAATTCATATTTATGATTTGGATTCTGAATATTACTTGTATCACCGTCGCCGAAATCCCAGAAGTAATATTGCGGTATATCCGTGGATTGATCCTGGAAAGAAAAATTACCAAAACAATCCGATGTATCACTTGGTGCAAATAATGCAACAGGAGGCACTGTGGCAATCAGGCATGTATTCGGTATTGCAAAATCTTCAATTTCGTCACCTGTCTTGTCACTACTACCTTGATCTGCATTGACACCCATACCGCGCTTGGCAAATGCTTCCCAAATCAGGCATTTATAAGCGCCTTGATAGAGGAGATCATCTGCTGCAAGAATTCCATCACGTGAATCCAGAAAGCCTGGTTCGCAAACCTGAAGTTTCATTCCTTCAAGGATAAGTTTCATGGCAGTGATATTTCCACCTGTGCCATTGTACCAATCCGGATCGAAACCTTCAGCATCGATGAGACTCCAGGTCAATTCCCAAAGGGCTGAATTCCAAATTTCTCCTGTAGCATGCACTTCTCCATTACCGGCGACATCTCCATAGGTAAGTGGATTGATAGTCATGTCGGTCGAATATGGATACCTGCGCAATCCTTTGCCAGAATCTTCGGCTGCTGCGTAACTGCCTACCCCCCTTTGGTCAGTCCCTGCATCTCCTGGTTCGATGGTAAGTATCAAACCCAGCCAATCGCTCCAGCCTTCTCCGGCTTGCTCCCTGTTCTTAAGACAACTTGAATTATTTGGTCCACCGGTAAGCCTGTTAGAAAGTCCGTGACCATATTCATGCGCTACAATACCATTGTCAAATGAACAATCCCGTGCGGAAGGCCCGAGGAGTAGTGTAAGTTGAACACTGTCGCCTGCATTGAGCAGGTCTTTTATCATGTTACCATCAGCCTGCGAAATCATTACGGATGGAATATTACATCCTCCTGATCCACCCATGGAAATCGGTTCAGATTCACTTGTATTAACGACAATCGCCGCAATAGCTCCTGCCAGTTCTGCAGAGCGAACTTTCTTATAAAAATTGCAGCCTAAACGATCAATGATGGCAATTTTTCCGGCAAGTTCATCAGCATTTAGAATAGAATCACATCCATTAATTGAAGGTTCAACTGCATCGACCACAATAGCTGTATAGCCTGTAACCGGAACATCGAGACTCGGGCCAAACGTGGAGGGTGCTGCCAGATAAAATCCAGCAATCTCCGGTGGGGACAAAATTTTCATTGAATCATTCATTTCAAAGTCCCACAGGTACATTTGCATCCTTCCGTTCGTCCCATCTTCAGGTGTACTAAAATTTGCATTATTGGTTCCGCCACCATCCTGACCTTGAGCAACAACGTAGTCATTACCAAATCCATTACTGGTGTAATTGGTTTCCTGGAAATTGCCTGCATTTTCATCAAAACCATGCACATACAAAATATCGTGCAGGACATTGTTCATGTAGAACAAATTGGTCAACGCGGCATCTTTGTTTTGATTGGTGGAGAGATGATAGTCAAATGGAAAATTGAAATTTAAAGCTTCACCTCCATCAGGTGAATAACCAGGTATGTCCAAATTCTGAAGATCATCATATACATACACATTGTTACCCCGGGTGATGGTATACTCTGCTCCTTCAGCCCCATTGGTGTCATGCCAGCCAAATGGAGAACCAACCATAGTATCAGGATTGATCAGCAATGCTGATGAACCAAAAGTTGGAGCTTCAATAGGGAGAGGAAATACGTTATAACTATTAGAATCAGATACCATGTTGTAGGATGCCATCTGAGAAATCTGTGCGTTGGAATAAGACTTCAATGAACCTTCATGCGGATGTGTTGCGTCAAACTGACAAAAGGTAGTCCAGTTATTTTTTTCAATAAACCGGCCATCGAGAGCGTCGATCCGAACATTCCACCAATCAGAGGTTGAGTTCGGGGCAATAACGACATTCCATGCCAGCTGAAGCGACTCAGCCTGACGAACAAAGACTAATTCTGCCTTGATTTTTTCCCTTGAAATACCTGAACCTGTAAAAGAATACCTCATTCGATCCGTTTCCTTTCCTTCAAATCCAGGTGTTTCGGACAATGGTAATCCCAGATGTTTAGCAGCAGCTTCAATTGCCTGATCTGCTGTCAGGATAGGATTGAGTGCATTTGCTCTTTTTGCGGCGTCAGGATAGAATCCATTGGAAAAATGAGCTACCTGCCCATTTTTCAGAATAGCCATCATGCTTACTGCATTAAAAATCCGGATACCAGAGACCTGTTGATTAAGATACGTATATGTCGCACCTGTCTTTGGATTGTCATATTGGTCTGAAACAGTCCAGTTGGTGATGTCGCTGTTGGTCAGCTGATATGTGGCTTTTTCCTTTTGGAGAAAGTTTTGGATGACAGGCTGAAAGCGCTGAGCCTCAATGGAAAACGTAGCGCCAACAAGAATAATTAGTAAGGTTGCACGTAATGTAGATTCTGGTCTGAACATATTAAGTGGAAATCGTTAAAGTAAGAGCTTGAAACTGGCCTTGAAAAGAAGAAACAAAAATACCCCCTTTTTGGATTTAGAACCGGGATTTTTAAGGAATAGTCAGTGTTGTGACAATGGCTGTCAAATATTGATAGTCAGTGGAGTTTTCATGGCGTAGGTACAAACTACACTTAACAGGAAGATTCTTCAAGGCGTAGTTGCAAACTACGCCGAACGGGGGCGTAGGTACAAACTACACTTAACAGGAAGATTCTTCAAGGCGTAGTTGCAAACTACGCCGAACGGGGGCGTAGGTACAAACTACACTTAACAGGAAGATTCTTCAAGGCGTAGTTGCAAACTACG
>JAGOIB010000014.1:16499-28750 GCA_017995875.1 Saprospiraceae bacterium | reverse complement strand
CACGGAGAATCCATCGGTACTGCTAAACTCTATGTCAATGATAAGGAAGTTGCCACAGGTCCAATGCGGGCACAGGTAGGTAAATTTACGTTGGTAGGGGATGGACTATGTGTCGGTTATGACAGTGGTGATAATGTTAGCCAGCTTTATAAATCACCGGGAGAATTCAAAGGCGGACATATTTCGTTTGTCAAAGTGAGTACCGGGAAAGAACAATATAGTGATCTGGAGAAAGATGCTCAACGGTTGTTCAGCACCGAGTAAACATATTATTTCAGTCAATAAAAAAAAGGTCACTCCATCGGGTGGCCTTTTTTTATGGCCGTTAGCGCTTTGATTGTATCTTGTAGTATCCATTCTACACCCCAAACCATATATGAAGAAAAAGGCTTCCCTACATTTGTATGAACAAGCATCTAAAATAAGTAAAGTGCAAATGCCTTCTCCTCATATCCTTATCGCAGATGACCATGCCGTGATTCGCACAGGGATGAAATATCTGCTGGACAGGCATTTCCATGATGTGGAAACCGGGGAGGCTGATGCATGTTCTTCACTTACTACTTCTTTAAACAAGGCCGAATACTCTCATCTCATCCTGGATATGCAATTGGGTGATTGCAACAGCATGGATCTGATACCTCAGATCCTGGCACAACATCCTGATTTACATATCCTCATTTACACGATGAGCCCGGAAGCGATTTATGGTAAGCGTTTGATCCAAATGGGCGTACTGGGATTTCTCAGCAAACAGGAAGAAGAGGAAACACTCATCAGGGCATTGACAAATTTTCTCAAGGGCCAGCCCTACCTGAGTGAAGAACTTAAAAAGAACCTTGAACTTGATCAGGGCCGCACATCGGCTTCTGCCAATCCATTTGACCAATTGTCCGAGCGCGAAATGATGGTGCTCCGCCTTTTGTTACAGGGCTTACGTGTCAAGGAAATATCCAATCGCCTTGACCTGAAAATGAGCACCGTAGCCACTTATAAAGTGCGGATTTTCGAGAAATTAAATGTAAATAATCTCTCGGATATGCATCGTTTGGCAGATGTTTACCATCTTGGGTAATCATGCCTGTTCCTATATCCTTATCTGGCTTTCGGATACTGCTTCTTTGGGCTATCGCCTTATGCCCCATCAGGTTGTTGATAGGTCAGGATTCTTATCATATCAACAATTATACGTCCAAGCAAGGGCTGCCACAAAACTCTGTCAGGAGCCTTGTATTCGATACCCGCGGATTCCTATGGATGGCCACAGAGGGTGGAATCGTCCGTTTTGACGGGCAAAATTTCAGGGTCATCAATACCAATGACCATCCCCCGATAAAAAACCAGCGCTTTTCCCATGCATTAGCCCTCAATGACACGAGTATACTTTTTATTGACTTGCTCAACGGTTTATACCTCCTGGCTAATGATCATTTTACTACGCTTCGGCAACCTGATGTAAAAAATCCTCAAATGCTCCGGATCCTGGGCAACCCACCCGATGCCCAATTTCTCATCCAGGATAGTTTCTATCATGAGGAAAATAAACGGGGCAGGATGACATCACAAATGGCGATTAATATCCTTCCTCTTCCAGATCATAAGGTGTACTTGGTAAGCGACCGGATTGTTGTAGTCGATCTGAAAAAACATACCAGACAAATCCTACAGCAAAAAAGAAATAAAGGAGATAAGGTGGCCTTACTGGACGGAGAACTCCTAAAACTGGATTCAACAGATCAGCTCCATGTCCTGCAACCAGCTACAGGTAAATTTGACAAATGTACCCTGGTGGATGAAAGTGGTAATACCTGGCATGGATTAACCCGGGATATACGGGTCTATAGTCAGTATCCTTTTGAAGATGTCTTTGTCAATGATGGAGAAAAATTATTCAGGCTTCTTCCTACCACCGATCGCAAAAGATATGTCATGCGTACGCTCCTTACCAGTCTGCCGGAAAACTGCCTTATCCACGCTGTGGCCTATCGCAAATCGGATGATCTCCTGGTCCTGGGCACGAATTCTCGGGGCGTATTTATCTATCGCAAAAAAAACATTACCACCTTTCTACAGGAAGAGACCCTGGACAAAGAGAGTAACAACTACTATGCGCAATGTCTCATGGACACATCTTCTCTGTTGGCCACTAATGGAATGATCATCGATCTGGTCACGAACAAAGCATCCGGACGCTTTCCAATTTTCTTTAACAGTTTCGCACTCTGCAGAGACAAAAAAAACAATATTTATTTAAACCAGGGCCTGAAAAATGTACGGTACAACATCGACACAAAGCAAACTTACCAGATCAAGGCCGATGATGCATTTTCAACCCAGGCATGCGCATTGCTTGACAGCACCATATGGCTTGGTACTACCAAGGGTATAGGATACGTACAAAACGACTCAGTGCGCTGGGTTTATAAAACTTCAGTTGATAAGGATAATTACAGTATCAAATGTATCACACGGGATGCCGGCGGCAATCTATGGTTTGGCTCCTATTTCCAACTCTATAGGTTAGATGCCAGGACGCATACTGTGGATTCCTTTCCCCAATTCGCTAATGCTGATTGCAGGACATTAGCATTGATCCGGGGAAAGGTTTTTATTGGAACCTATGGCAGTGGCTACTTCATATATCATGACAATCACTTTTCACGGATGCCAAATGGCCGAAACAATGATTTGGCCAATACCCATGCGTTTGTAGAAGATTCAAACGGATATCTATGGATCTCAACCAACAGCGGACTGTACAAAACACATCTGGATGCTGTCGATGCCTACCTGCAAGACACCACCCTCTTTCTGGACTACTATACCTACAGGGAAGAGGACGGCATCCGCAATACTGAATTCAATGGCGGATGTTCGCCTTCGTATCTATGGCTTCCGGACGGCCGCCTTTCCCTTCCAACCATTGAAGGATTAGTGATGTTCAACCCTGACAAAACCCCTCATTATTTTTCCAGGGATACGATGGTCTTCGATGCATTGGAGGTGGATGGGATCAAATACCCTTGTGATAAGCTATTGCGCATTTCTCCCAATCATGCAAATATCACCGTCCATTTTGCAGGTTCATGGTGGAACCAACCCTACAATGAATATGTCAGCATCAAAATAGAGGGTTTACATGAGGAATACCAACTCTGTACGATGGGCCACCACTTATTTCCCATTGGCCATCTCAAACCAGGTAAATATACCATTGTCATCAGGCGGAGAAGTGGATTTGGCTCTTCAGATTTTGTGTATTCAAGATTGACATTTATCGTATTGACTCCATGGTATGCGAAACCATGGGCTTTTATTCTTTATGGGATTGGGTTTATCTTTTCCATCTGGGCTACGTCGGTAACCTATTCACGCTCCATCCGGCAACGAAATATTGAGCTACAGAAAAAGGTAGACGAGCAGACCGCCAAATTAATGAATACGAATAAACAGCTCGAAGAAAACCTCCACAAACTGGAGGCTTCAGAGCTCAACCTTCGAAAAAATATCCGTGTCAGGGACCGCCTGATCTCCATTATCACCCATGACATTCTCACACCACTGCGTTTTATTGGCCAGATTGCAAGACTTGGTGGTGAAGACAAACCAGGTGGGGACGGGTTGGCTAAAAGGGCATTGACAGATGTACAGAATGCCGTGCATAAATTATTTCACAGCACACAGAACCTCTTACACTGGGTTACCTATCAACAGGAACAATTTAAAACCACTTCAACCAATTGCTCTCCGTTTGCCCTTGTGGAGCAACTCATGGAAGATTTTAGTGAAATGAGCCGCTTTCAGGGCAACATACTTGTCAATGAAGTGCCGGAGGATGATGTCATCTTAACGGATCCAAGGATACTCAACATCGTGCTGCACAATCTCCTATCGAATGCAATCAAGTATACTAAAAACGGGCATGTTTTAGTTCGATCGCGCACTGAAGAAAACTGGTATGTTCTTGAAGTAAGTGATTCCGGGCGAGGTATGACACTTACGCAACTTGAAGGTGTTCGTCAAGGAACAACAAGACAAGGTGATGTATCTGTAGAAGACATTTCTGCTGGCACAGGAATCGGTTTGTCACTTGTGGCTGATCTCATGCAGGCACTCCATGGGCGTTGGGAAATTGATAGTCCTGAAGGAGCAGGCGTCCGGGTTCGGATTTTCATTTCGCTTGACACAACACCAATAGTGTAGTACCAATTCTACAAAATCGGTTTGATTCATCTGCTGACCTTTGTATTAGTACTGAAACCCTAAATATTTGCCTTCGGGTGATACGATTCAAAAAACCAACCCTTGAAAAAAAACATATACCTCAACCTAAATCTTTCTCTACTGCCCTGGCATGAAATAGGACTGTATTGATTGGCGTCCTCCGTTAATAATTATAGCATATTTCATAAACAAAATTGCATTTCTTCACTACCTAAAAGAATCAAATTGAAAAAGACAAACCTCATCGTTACTTTCTTGTTGCTGGTCATAAGCACTATTCATTTTAGTTGCAACCAACCTCAACAAGAGCCAGCAGGAACTGAAGTAATTGCAAATGGTGGAAGTACCACTGATGATTTTGACCGAACGGTGTTGCCCATCAGAGAAAAGTATTATCCGGCGCAGACCGAACTGGATGCCCGTAATGCTAAAGCACCTGCACGATTCGAAGTGACAGCTCCAAAGGGTGCACCTAATGTATTGGTTATATTAATTGACGACCAGGGCTTCGGCGTACCTGGTCCTTTTGGCGGACCTGTCAATGAACCAACGCTTGCACGAATGGCAAGTGAAGGCTTGCGCTATAATAATTTTAATACGACAGCCCTTTGTTCGCCAACACGTACAGCCATTCTCACAGGGTATAATCATCATAGCAACAATGCAGGTGCTATCATGGAAATGGCAACTGCATTTCCGGGCAACACCGGAATACGTCCGCAAACTATTACGCCTATGGCTGAAGTATTGCGTCAGAATGGTTATAGCACTTCTATGTTTGGAAAGTATCATGAATGTCCACCTTGGGAAACTTCCGTTTCTGGTCCATATAATCGCTGGCCAACACAATCAGGCTTTGATAAATTTTATGGATTTCTTGGCGGTGAAACGAATCAATGGGCTCCGAAAATCTATGATGGTGTGGCAGAAATTGAGACTCCTCGCACACCGAACTATCACTTTACGGTAGACATGACAGACAAGGCTATAACCTGGATTCAGGCGCAGCAGGCATTGACACCTGACAAACCATTCTTTACCTATTTTGCCACTGGTGCTACACATGCTCCACACCATGCACCAAAAGAATACATAGCCAAATACAAGGGCAAGTTCGACATGGGTTGGGATAAACTGCGTGAGCAAACGTTGGCCAGACAAATTGAAATGGGCATTGTGCCAAAGGGAACCAAACTGGCCCCTAAGCCTGCCGATTTACCTGATTGGGAATCATTGTCTAATAAACAAAAACAATTGTATGCCCGTCAAATGGAAGCGTACGCCGGTTTTGCAGAACATACTGACCATGAAGTTGGAAGGCTCCTGGATGCATTAAAAGAAATGGGGGAACTTGACAATACACTTGTATTTTATATAGTGGGTGATAATGGCGCCAGTGCAGAGGGAGGTATGAATGGGTCATTCAATGAATTGGTAGGCCTTAATGGACTGTCTGAAAACTTTGATGATGTATATACCCATTTAGATGAGTGGGGAGGACCATCTACCTATCCGCATTTTGCCATTCCCTGGGCTATTGGATGCAATGCACCTTTTGGATGGAGTAAACAGGTGGCCTCTGATTTTGGTGGCGTTCGTAATGGAGTGGTCGTGCATTGGCCAAACGGCATCAAAGCAAAAAATGAAATCCGCAGCCAGTTTACACATGCAATCGACATAGCACCTACTGTATTCGAAGCATGTAAAATACCAGCGCCTAAAGTGGTTTATGGTGTTGAACAAAGACCAATCGAAGGCACAAGTATGTTATATTCTTTCGATGATGGACAAGCCGCTGACCAACACACCACCCAGTATTTTGAAATGTTTGGTAATCGTGCTATATACCATGATGGCTGGGTGGCCCGTACGTTACACAAATCCCCGTGGGGTGCGGCTTTCAATACCTTAGATAAAGATGTTTGGCAGCTATTCAATGTAAAGGAAGATTTCAGTGAAGCCAATGATCTGGCAGCGACCAATCCAGAAAAACTCAAAGAGTTGCAAGCACTGTTTTTGACAGAAGCCGCAAAGTATAATGTACTGCCGATTGATGATAGGAATTATGAACGCTTTGATGCAGCCCTCGCTGGCCGTCCTGACTTGATGGGCACCCGTACTAAATTAAATCTGTATGATGGCATGACGGTCTCTGAATTTGCAGCCATCAATGTAAAGACCCGCAATTATACACTGACGGCTGATGTGGAATTGCCGAATGCAACTGCCAGCGGTGTGATCATAGCACAGGCAGGTCGTTTTGGTGGCTGGACATTGTATATGAAAGCAGGAAAACTCCACCATGAGTATAACTATTTTGGATCGCAAAGAACAAACATCACTTCTGCCAAAGCATTATCGGCCGGGCATCATATTTTGAAATATGAATTTATCATTGATGCCTACAAACCCGGAGCTGGTGGCAAGTGCATACTGTATGTGGACGACGTGAAAGTGGCAGAAGGGTATGTTCCAAAAACGGAACCTTTTGGCTACTCTGCCGATGAAGGATGGAATGTGGGTGCGGACCATGAAACACCAGTATCGGAAGGTTATAAGGAAGGGGACAATAAATTTACCGGCAAGATAAAAGTTGTAACGGTAGAGACGTTTGCAGAGAAGAAATAAAAGAGAAAAGTTTATCCCTTTGAATGAAAGCTATTTTATGCGTACAATAAATTTCAATACAATCCAACATTTACGAAACTCTATGAGAAATACTTCCACTTCATTTATTGCATTTCATTTAGTTATCTGGGCTTTGCTGATCACCAATACACTTGTGGCTCAGGAAACAGCACCACCAGCAACATCTTCTGCAGAAGAACTCGCTAAAAAACTTGCCAATCCCATCGCCAATCTCATCAGCGTACCCATTCAGAGCAACTGGGATGTTGGCATCGGTGCTTTTAATGGTTCTAAAATGGTACTCAATGTACAACCTGTCATTCCGATTACATTGACACCAAAAATCAATCTTATCACACGCTGGATTTTTCCAATCGTGTCCCAAATTGATATCACAGGAGAAAATACTCAACAAGGAGGATTGGGAGATGCGGTGATTACTGGCTTTCTAGGTCCATCACAAAGTTCACTGACATGGGGTGTCGGGCCGGCCTTCCTGGTACCGACAGCTACCGATGCTGTCCTTGGTGGAGAAAAATTTGGCATAGGTCCCAGCGTTGTAGCGCTCAAACAGTCCGGTCCATGGACCTATGGAGCACTCATCAATCATCTTTTTACAGTTTCCGGCAATGAAGATCGCGATGATGTCAATGCTTCCTTTTTTAATCCATTTGTAACATACAACTGGAAGTTCGGCGCTGGAATTACCGGTACGCTTGAATATACACAGGACTGGGAACATGATGCAAGTGTAGTGGTCGCACATGCATTGATTAGCGGTGTTACAAAGCTAGGCCATCAGACTGTCAGCCTCGCTATTGGGCCAAGGATTCATTTCGCTCCTGACAATCATGCTGCATACGGTTTACGTGCAGCCATTATTATGGTATTTCCGAAATAAATAAATCAATCAATCCAACGTATCATGAAATCAATACCACACCTATTTATTTTGCTCTTCGCATGGATAGCTTTCTCCTGCAATACTGGTTCAAAAGAATCTGTAAAGATGGACCATGCAGATTCTATTTACTATGGAGGTGATATCATCACCATGGAAGGTGATAGTGCGAACTATGCAGAAGCCGTTGCTGTCAATGATGGCAAGATTATTTTTGTGGGTAGCAAAGCTGATGCTGAAAAGTTGAAAGGCGATAGCACCATAATGAATGACCTCCAGGGCAAAACGCTGCTGCCGGGATTTCTCGATGCACATAGTCATTATATCAATTCGTTACTGGTCGCCAATCAGTGTAACCTGTATGCCCCACCATCAGGTACTGCAAAGGATGTGGAGAGCATCATTGCTTCATTGAAAGCCTTTGCTGAAAAAAGAAACATCCCTGCCGGCGAAGAAATTATCGGGTACGGATATGATGACAATGTGATGCCGGATGGGAGACTCCTAAACCGCGATGACCTGGATAAGGCATTCCCTGACAACCCTGTCCGTGTCGATCATGTTTCCATGCATGGCACAGTGATGAATTCACTCGCCTTGAAAAAATACGGTTTCAGTGCAGAGACAAAGACACCTCCCGGCGGCGTCATCGTGCGTAAGCCAGGCACCAATGAGCCCTATGGATTAATCATGGAGACTGCTTTTTTACCTGTCGTAGAAAAGGCAGCTCCGATGACCCCGGAGCAGGAAATTGAATGGACAAAAGCAGGTCAGTTATTGTACGCAGAAAATGGAATCACAACTGCGCACGAAGGTGCTACACATCTTGCCCAACTGCAAACGATCAAACGAGCCTCGGATGCAGGAGCTAACATCATTGATATCGTAGCCTTCCCATTCATCACGGACGTTGACAATATCGTAAAGGAGTTTCCGCTGGCGGATTGGCTGATATATCACAATGGTTTCAAAATCGGCGGTGTGAAAATCACGATTGACGGATCACCCCAGGGCAGGACAGCTTATTTTACAAAACCCTATCTGACAGGTGGCCCGGGTGGAGAAAAAAACTGGCGTGGCGAATTAACTTTTCCCCAGGATATGGTCAACCAGATGGTGAAAAAAGTATATGACATGCATGTGCCTTTAAACCTGCACTGTAATGGTGACGCTTCCATTGATGCATTCCTCACCGCCTATGAATATGCCAGGGCAGGAGACTACAACCAACCTTGGAATGTAACCACCATTCATTCTCAATTTATGCGCAAGGACCAAATGGATAAGTTTGTAAAGTATAATGTGCGGCCTTCCTTTTATACGCTACATACCTATTATTTCTATGAGGCACATCTCAAAAACCGGGGTAAAAAAGAAGCTGATTATATCAGTCCGATGCGTGACGCGATTGATGCAGGTATGAAACCCACCAACCACACTGACTTTGTGGTGGCTCCCCTGGATCAAATGATGATGCTATGGAGTGCTGTCAACCGTACATCGCGCGATAAGGCTAAGGTAGGGCCGGATCAGTGCATTACTCCTTATGAAGGATTACAGTCCATGACCATTAACGTGGCAGGACAATATGATGAAGGGGACAAAAAAGGTTCTTTGAAAGCCGGAAAACTTGCCGATCTGGTGATACTTGATCAGAATCCACTGAAGGTGGAGGCCTTCACTATCAAAGACATTAAAGTGCTAGAAACGATTAAAGAAGGTAAGTCCATTTATAAGAAATAGTCAGGTTTTCATACAAAATCAATCTTTAAAAAAGTCTTCATGGTTCATGAAGACTTTTTTAATTGGCATTACATTTCATTTACACATAGCAGGCGGTGTAGAACCAATTCTACATTGCGGGATAGCTAAATCTGATGATCTTTAAAGTCTGATTTCATAATCCCTTAAACCATTCTTGCGTGAAATGTATTCATCCTCCACTTTTCCATCATGGGGAAAGGGCAGAGAGCATAGAGCATAGAGCAAGGTTAATGGTTAATGGTTAAAAATAAAACAAACAGATAAGATGAAAAATAAACAAGGATTGATTTTAATGGTATTGATAAGCATGGCTTCCATGTCTTGCGTCTCAAGCAAGAAATTTGAACAGGCGAATGCAGAACTGAATCAGTTGAAAACTGTAAACAGTGAGCAGTCGCAAAAGATTGCTGGTTACGAAAAAGAGCTGGCAGCGAATACGTCAAAAATTAAAACACTGACGGACGAAAGCAGCAAGCTGCAAAATGACATGAAGGTGTGTACCGAAGCAAAAGAAACTGTCAGTAAAAATCTGAACACGCTAAAAGGAGCCATCGATGAGCAATATGGTTCACTGCAACAGCTGAATGATAAAGCGAAAGCTGACCTTCAGAAATTTGCTGAAGCCGGTATTGATGTGAAATTTATTGATGGACTAGTACGTCTCTCTATGGACAATGGACTGATGTTTACGAGCGGTGGCACGACCGTTGGATGGGAAGGCAAACAAGCTCTGGCAGTAGTGGCTGACGTGGTCAATGGCTATCCCGGCACAAGCATCTATGTTATTGGCAATACGGACAATGTCCCGGCCGGAAAGTCGTACACAGACAATTGGTCACTCAGTACTACGCGAGCAAATGCAGTCGTAAGGGTTCTGACAGGGGAATATAAAGTCGATGCAGCCCGTATCATCAGTGGAGGCCGCGCTCAATATCATCCGGTTGCCGATAATACAACAGACGAGGGGAAAATGAAAAACAGACGAATCGACATTTATATCAATCCGAATCTTGAAAAGATGTGGAAGACGGCTGAGACGATTAAATAAGCCATTGTGATGTATGACAATATCATTGAAATTCAAGTATTAAACATCAACATAAATAAAATAAAAAATGAAAGTTTATCTAAACGTTATCATCACTATATGCATACTCTTCCTTGGCTTCACGGATGTTAAGGCACAAATGGCTTCACAACCACGTGCAGGCGGCGTCGGGTCCTGGAGGCTGTTAGGCCATACGCAGGCAAAATTTTCCGCTGACCATGATGCCATCTTCATTGCCGGCCCCTATGACTACTTCAGACGGTTGAAATTTAAAGTTACAGATGCTCCGATCAACATGATGCGTATGATCGTGCGCTATGATGATGGTGGAGCTCCTGAAAATATTGATTTACGCTTCAATATCCCTCAGGGCGGAGAAAGCCGTGTCATTGATTTACGTGGCGGAAGGCGAAAACTGAAATCTGTTGAATTCTGGTATGATACTAAGGGTATCTTAAATGGCAGGGCTGATGTGACGCTCTTTGGCCTGAAATAATTTTTACAAAAATATGTGCACATAATAACCATTATACATTTGCTTCCGGCCTCTATCGGATAGCCTGAAAAACCCTGTCTGTGCAGGGTTTTTCTATTTCAGCCCCACTCCGATTTCTCGCTTACCTTTGCACCCGCATGATCGTTGAATCTCTCGAACTCTTTATCAGTGTCCTCGCTATAAGCATCCTGCATGCAATCCTGCCAAATCACTGGCTTCCGGTCGTAGCGATTGGCAGGCAGCTTGGTTGGGACGGACGAAAGACCGCCGGTGTCACGATGCTTGCTGCTTTGGCACATTCACTGAGTACAGTCCTCATTGGTATTGGATTGGCCCTCGGAGGTATGTCACTGGCTGGCATACTACCCTACTTTAAATACATAGCCGCCGCCATTCTTATCGCCCTGGGTATCCTCTTTGTATGGCGGCATCAGCATCACAAACATTTCCATCTGAAGGAACTACAGGTCACATCACAGACCAATATGGGTGTTATCCTCGGTTCCTTAATGCTCGCTATGTTTTTATCTCCATGCCTTGAAGTAGGGGCTTTGTTTCTTGTTGCAGGAACGAAAGGCATAGCCCTCACCCTTCTCATCGCTGCGATGTATACTGTCACCTCAGCATTAGGCATGACATTATTCGCCTGGCTTGCTTTTCATGGACTGAAGAAAATGGACTGGCACCGACTCGAACATAATTCAGGATTGGTATCGGGCATTATCCTTATTGTCACCGGCCTGTTCTTTATTTTTTCACATTAGCCCACAAGAACACCGGCCCTCCTATCGTTCTGCCAAAGGAATATACTTTCAATAAACGTATTCACCTATCATGCAACGCAAACCATTATTACTTCTCCTTCTGTTGGTGATCGCCGCATCCGCATTTCAATGTCCAGGAAAAATGCAAAAACTGATGTATAAGAAAATTGCATTTGACTATTCAACGATTGATGCGGATGGTTTGCGCAATGGCGAAGTGGCAGTAGACTATGAGTTCTGTATTCCAGCCCATGAAGAGATCGTTCAACAAGTCATGAAAATAGATCCGGGTATCAGAATCATGAAAGGGTCCAATGGACGTATAGGCTGTTCTAAGAGCCAATGGCTATGCATCAATACTACACATTCGGAAGGCTGGAAAGACAAGCTTCACAGGATTGCATACCTGGAGTATGTCGATCGGAT
>JAGOIB010000014.1:15058-16399 GCA_017995875.1 Saprospiraceae bacterium | reverse complement strand
GCGGCGATATTGCTGCAGACATTGTATTTCAAATTTACTGGAGCACCGGAGAGTGTGTATATTTTTGAAACCGTGGGCATGGAGCCCTGGGGGCGTTATGGTTCAGGCGTTGTGGAGCTATTGGCTTCTATTCTTCTCCTGATACCACGTACAGCCTGGCTGGGCGCCGTATTTGCCCTGGGCGTGATCTGCGGAGCTATTTTCTTCCACCTGACGATACTTGGGATCGAAGTCATGGGCGATGGAGGATTCCTGTTTATCCTGGCCTGCGTCGTATTCGTATTCAGCCTCATTATTTTGTGGAAGGAAAGAAAGAATATACCGATTATCGGGAAAGGCCTTTAAGTCGTTTGCCCCTAAATCCCCTGAAGGGGACTTAACTTACGATTTATACAATTCGCTTTAATAATGAATTGGGATAGAACAAAAACTCACAATTCACAATTCACAAAAAATGATTTCGTACGAAAAGATATTTGAAAACAACGCAGATTGGATAGCAAAAAAGAAAACTTCGGATGTTGCGTTTTTTGAAAAGCTGGCTCAGGATCAGAACCCTGATTATCTGTATATAGGATGTAGTGATAGTCGGGTCACAGCTGAAGAAATGATGGGCGCAGCACCCGGCGAAATATTTGTGCACCGTAATATCGGCAACCTGGTCGTGAGTATAGATGTCAATGTGATGAGTGTCATCAATTACGCTGTCAAGATCCTTCAGGTGAAACATATTATTGTTTGTGGCCATTATAATTGCGGTGGCGTCAAGGCCGCCATGACACAGGAGGACCTTGGCATCCTCAACCCATGGCTCAGGAATATCCGTGATGTCTTCCGCATCCACAAGGATGAACTGCATGCGATCACTGATAAAAAAGCACAATTTGACCGCCTTGTAGAACTCAATGTGCGAGAGCAATGCATCAATGTCATCAAGACCGCTGCGGTCCAACAAGCGTTTGTTCGCACCGGTGCGCCGATCGTGCATGGATGGGTCATGGATATCAAATCAGGCAGACTCATTGATTTGAATATTGACTTTGAGAAAGAGTTGAAGGGGATACAGGAGATTTACAGGCTCATTTAGTTTCGAGTTTCGAGTGTACGGTTTCGAGTGTACAGTTTCGAGTGTACAGTTTCGAGTTTCGAGATAAAAAATCGTGAGTCGTGAATCGTGAATCAAAATTGTGAGTTGTGAATTGTGAGTTGTGAGTATTGAATATAACTGGCGGTCAGAGACCGCCTTTCAATGATTAAACTAAGGATACAGATCTGGTATATTGATTTGAAGTCTGGAGACTTCAAATAGCGAGGGGTTACGTCACGAGTCTGGCGTCTGCG
>JAGOIB010000014.1:12827-14958 GCA_017995875.1 Saprospiraceae bacterium | reverse complement strand
GCCTCTTTCGCCTCTTCAGCCTCTTTCGCCTTTTAAACAATTTTCTCTTTCAGCGCTTTCGATACGGCCTGTGAGAGGGAAACTACATGCAGTTTCTCATAGATATTCTTGATGTGTGTACGAACCGTTTCATAGCTGATAAATAACTGGTCGGCAATCATCTTATAACTCAGGCCGTTGACAACACATGCCAGTACTTCTTTTTCTCTTTTAGTCAATTGATAATCCTGTGGTTCTTCCGGTTTGAGGACCTGCTGCACTTGTTGCATTCGCACCATCACCTTGCGTGCAATGGATGGAGACATGGGTGAGCCGCCAAATTGAAGTTCCTTGATAAAATCTATCAGTTTGGTATTGAGGAAGTTCTTGAGGATATAACCGGATGCTCCTGCGCAGATCGAATCAAAGACGCGGTCATCGTCCTCGAAGACAGTCTGCATCAGGATCTGGATATCAGGATGCTTGCTCTTGATACTCCTGACCGCTTCGATACCTGACATGCCCGGCATTTCAATATCCATCAGCACGACGTCCGGCTTGCATGCTTCGACATCCTTGACGCAATGCATCACATTGGAAAAGGATCCGACTACCTTAAAGTCCTTTTCCGTATTGAGCAACATGGCTATGCTGTCCCGTATATTCCGGTTATCGTCAAATATGGCTATTTGTAAACTCATTCTTACAAAATTAAATGGTCATTGATTTATCACCTATACCCCGATCAGGGGATATTCATAGTAAGTTCAATACTTGTTCCTTTCCCGGGCTGGCTTTGGATCCTGATATCCCCACCCATTTCATTCGCCCTCGACCGGATATTATCGAGGCCGTTGCCTGACAAGGTCATTTTAGTTTCCTCACTTTGAACCTGAAATCCAACTCCATTGTCCTTGATATTCATTTTAAGATGGTGCTTTACCATAGACAATTCAACATCGATCTCTGAGCATCCCGCATATTTGAATGCATTGTTGACCGCTTCTTTAAAAATCAGGTAAACATTTTTCCTTTTCTCCATATCGAGGTTAACCTGCAAAAACTCCTTGTCGTAATGAAGTGTAAGCTGAATATTACGTGTAGCGAGCAGAGGTCGTGCGAAGGACTCCATACGCTGGATGATTTTCTCCATACTATCATTGCGCGGATTGATGGCCCATACGATATCGTTCATATCCGAAATCATATCATTGGATGTCGCGCTGATTTTACTTAGCAGTTCATTGAGTGTCCCATCTTTATTTTCTTCGTTTCGGATCTTGGCTACCTGGCTGTATACAGAAATACTACTCAAGGTAGAACCAATATTGTCATGCAAATCCTGTGCAATGCGGTTTCGTATCGCCTGGCGCTTCAACAATTCTGCAACTCTATAGCGCTGAACACCAAGGATGATGGCCAGGATAAGCATCGCCAGGAGGGTCGAAAACCACCAGCGCCTCCAGACCGGTGGCACGACCGTGATCGCTAAAGAAGCTACCTTTTCATTCCAACGCCCATTGTCCAATGAAGCCTGGACCCTGAAGACAAAATTGCCGCTACCTGTATTAGGATAACTCGCAGTATTTCTGGTGCCTGCATTGACCCAATCGTCATCCACGCCCTCCATTTTATAACGGTAGTGCATTTTTTCAGAACCGGGAAAGTGAGGGGATGCAAATTCAATCGTGAAATAATTCTGGTTGTAACGCAATTTGATTTTATCGCCAAATAACAAATGACTATAGGAATGATTAAAGATCTTGAAATCAGTAATAATGATATCCGTTTGTTGTACTTCATTTTCAATGGTTGCGGGATCAAAACTGATAAAATAATTCTGGCCCGCCACATACAGAAGCCCTTCATCATCCTTGTAGATATCGCCGGAAATACCTCCTGCATTTTCCAGGTCCGGGAGATCAAATGTAGTAAACGATGAATCTGCATGTATGTACTGGTGCAAAACACCGCCACTGATCATCCACAGATTACCCTGGTGATCCAGTTCAATGCCCTCTAATAGATTAGCAGAGGAAGAAATGTGCCTGAAAGCTTGCCTTTGCGTATTGAAATATTGAAGGCCTCCTCCGTATGTTGTAATCCAGAAATCTCCATGCTCATCTTCTACCAGATCATACACATTGTTATT
>JAGOIB010000014.1:8426-12727 GCA_017995875.1 Saprospiraceae bacterium | reverse complement strand
TTGTCTTTAAAAAAATCGTAGATCAATACCGGATCACCCGGAGATTTGAAAGACCCCGGCAAAAATTGCTGGACAAATTGCTGTTTCAGTTTCGCGGTACTAATTCCTTTATTGGTACCTGCCCATATATGACCTGTCTTATCGAGGAAGATGCAATTGACCCTGTCATCTGCAATCGTACCTGCCAATGAAGGATCTAAACGAAATTGATGAAAACGATTGGTTTCCTTATCGAACATCTGCAAACCTTCATACCTGCCGGCCAACCACAACCTTCCACTTTCATCTTCAGCTATACTACTTATCTCATCATGTTGAAATGAACCGGTGCTATCACTATTTTGGAAAAAATCCTCCGTGTCGGATTCGGGTCTGTACCGGTACAATATTTTATCCCATGATCCATACCACATATGATGTTCTCTATCCTCAAATAAGGAGGTTACGGCTACGTGGGGAAGTTTTGCATACAGGTTTTCATATCGGGGATCGGATTGATGCTCAAGAGTCCGGGTATTTATTTTCAACAATCCACCACCCTGGCGGCCGACCCAAAGGATATCATTGTGATCAAGACCAAGGGCTAATGCTGTACGTGTCCCTGTCAAGACAGGCTCTTCAAATATTTCAGTGGATTTGTTAAACCTGAGTACCAGGTGTCCTCCGGTAGCCAGCCAAAGGAATCCTTGTCTGTCTTCAAGGATATCAAACAACGTGTTGGTTGGTATTGAATTCGGTTTATCCTGTTGGAATTTGTATTGCGTAAATTGTTCCTGTGGAGAAAGCCTGTAATCATATTTTGACAGTCCTCCATCAGCAGTGGCAATCCAGAGAATCCCTGCATCGTCTTCAAGTATATCTTTAATAATGTTGCCGGAAATACAATCGGTTTTACCGGGAAGCGAACGGAATACTAAGAACTCATTTCCATCATACCTGTTCAAGCCATCTTCGGTACCAATCCAGATAAAACCTCTTTTGTCCTGAAGGATGCAATTGACCTTATTATGCGAAAGGCCGTTGCCTGTATTGATCTTTTCGAAATAGAGCGTGGATGGCTGCGCCTGCAGGAGAGAAAGCGTCAGGAAAACAGTTATAAGTGGCAATCTTCGTATCACACGGAAATCCATTTGTGTACAAAATAGAAAATCCGTTACAATACGTCAAGATTTCATTGGCCAAAGGGCCCTCATAGCACCAAACCCCGCGACTACAACACAATCGCTTACTTCTTTGGATACTATATTAATGGACAACCAACTGTCTCACGACCAAATTCTTTCCATCATAGACCTGGATGGTATAGACACCTTGCGTAGTATTTGGAAGGTTGATCTCAACGTCTGTCCGGTTTTGGCCGGCAGGAAATGAATACACCATTTGACCTAATCCGTTGAAAATACGTATGTCTTGAAGGTGCTCACCCCGAACAGTAAACTGTCCGTTACTGGGATTTGGGAAAATGACCACTTCGCCCTCAACGTCAACCTTTTCATCTGAAACAATTACTTTATGGTAATAAATATGCGTACTGTCCGCGTCCTGAATAGTAACTCCATCTTCATTGAAGTATTTCTCCACATGGTACATCAGGAAGTTGTCATCATCATATCCAATTACACCTTGAGAAGATTTCAGCCATTTACTTCCCTGCCAGTCCCATATGTAGTTTGTCAGGCTAGTCAGATTTTTATTGGCACCAAATGTATAATTGGTCTGATTATAATTCTCCCATGTATCCCCTGTATCATTCCAAAATTGAATCAAGGTACCAATTACATTGCTGTCGGAATCGTACGTATCAATATATCTTATTAGGTTCTTCCATTCAAAGACGTCCCACTGCTGGGATGTACGTATGTTTTGCTGAAGATCTACATCGTATGTATAAAATGTCTGATAATAATTTTCCCATTCAACATCATCCCACCCTTTATAAATTAAATGAATCAGGCTATCATTGCTATCATACGTATAAACGTAGATATCCTCGTTGATCCAGTCATTTATCCACTTCTGTCCCAATTCAGCTATCCGATTTGAATGAGAATCATAATTAAAAATCACTTGAGTGTTATCCTTCCAAACATTCTCGTTCGAATACCAATATCTATATACTTCCAACGTCAGATTGCTGATACTGTCGTATGTGTACAAGTATTGAAAACTATTGATCCAATCAGAGCCGCTCCCGTCCTGGCTCGTCCTGCTTATAAGATTATTAAAGCCATCAAAACTGTCAATCGTTTTATATTCATTATACCATGAACCTGAATACCACTCCTGTGTTGCACTGCTTGTCTGGTTGTTATGCTCATCGTATGTATACGTTTCATTGGACGAATTCTCCCATGCACTGTCTTTCCGTTCCTGGATCACCTGATAGATCAGATTATTGGAAGAATCATATGTTAGGTTGGTCTTGGTGGTATTATCCCACGTCTGACCATTCCACTTCTGCTCAGTATAGGATATGGGATTATTGCGATTATCATAAGCTATATCAATAGTTCTGCGCTTTGTCAACCACTCACCTGAAAGCGTATCCCAAGCCCAGTTGTAGACACTATCGACCAGCTGAACCGGAGGGGGGAGCATCATAGCCTCATGATGGATCATGCTGTTAAATTTATCTTCGGATCGTAATTCGTATGGATTCCGCATTTTTTCCAACCTTTCTTGCATACTATTTTTTATAGTGTAGTTGAAAGGAACCTGTCCATTAGGTACGGTTGGTTTACCCTGAGAAAAAGCTTTCAAGGATAATCCCAGCATTGCAAAAAAGAATATTGCTTTCATCGTTATTGAATTTAAAATTATTGAACTCCGATCTTACGACTATACATTTTACTCCCCTGATGAAGCACAACAAAGTAGATTCCTGTTCCATGTGGTGTCAGGTCTATTTCAAAAGAGGACTGCTCTTTATGCAGAGCGGTAGCATATACCCGTATTCCAGCTATATTGAAGACTTCTACCTCATCTGCTTCAGCGTTGCTAATGGTGAATTTTCCCAGACTTGGATTAGGATATACATTAAGTAGGTGACCAGGTTCTGCCTGATCATGCGAGGCAGACAGAATACTAAAATAATAAAAGGTGCTATCCCCGCTTATATAGGCGGTTCCGTCATCATTAAATCTCAGGAATAATGAACTCTTCTGAAAATGGTTGTTGTCATAGGTATACCTGCGCTGGATGTATGGTATCCATTCGTTAGCTCTCCATAAGTTCGTATTTGAAATGACCAGGTCATTATTGACATCATAGAAATATGTTCCTTCCCAGTCAATCACCCAGTGGTCATCCATCCATAATTGAACCAGCAAGGTCGCCAGGCTATCATTCGCATCGTAAGTATAGGTCACGAATTGTGATGCCACCCATTCATCATTGGCCCATAATTGTCGAATCTGGTTTAAAAACTTTTTTGTTGAAGTATATGCAAGCTGGATCTTAACGCTATTCTTCCAACTTTCATTCTCCCATACCTGGATGCTATCGGCAATACGATAACCACTTGTATCATAGGTAGTGGTCACAAAGGACGAATTCACCCATAGGTTGCCATCTCCAATTTGAATGGTCACTGTAGCTTCATTATCATTATCATTATAGGTATAAAAATGCTGAACCAGATTCTTCCATTCATTCTCATCCCAATATTGCCTATTATAGATTTCCAGATGACTTTGATGATTATATATATAATTGCGCTGTTCTGCGTTGATCCAATCCGCCCCATTCCAACCTTTAGATAAAACCTTTACCAGTTTACTACTGTCATTATAGGTATAGGTCGTGTTGGTGGAATTCATCCACGAACCGCCACTCCACCTCATCGTTTCTGTATAGATAAGGTTACCCCTGGTATCGTATTCATTACGATACCGCAAATTATCTTTCCACGCCATTCCGTCCCATAGTTGTGCTTTATAAGACAACAGTTTGTTGTCAGGAAGCATTTCAAAATCAACGTGCCTGGAATTCATTCTCCAATCATACGTGAATGTGTCCCATTTCCAGAACACAATACTGTCATACTTTTGAATCGGTTGAGTTATCAACTCCGGATATTTCAACCTTTGGTTTCCGAAAACATATCCTGGACCTGAGATTGATGCCCCTGAATTCAATTCATCAAAATCTGGCCATATATGGCTATAATACTCAAGAGAAGCACGAGACTGGTTAGCGATTGAATTTTCCTTTTGTGTAAATGCATTAGTGGACCATGCAATCAATAGTAACAAGAGGATATTTTTCATTGAAAACGGTTTTATGTATTTAATAAGGCTATT
>JAGOIB010000014.1:0-8326 GCA_017995875.1 Saprospiraceae bacterium | reverse complement strand
GAGAAGCACGAGACTGGTTAGCGATTGAATTTTCCTTTTGTGTAAATGCATTAGTGGACCATGCAATCAATAGTAACAAGAGGATATTTTTCATTGAAAACGGTTTTATGTATTTAATAAGGCTATTTTGCTCAGAGGTGTATAATCCATCAATCAGGGCCTATCCTGACTGGTGCGTTCCTGTCATCGTGAGTTCCATCACCTAACTGGCCATAACTATTATTTCCCCATACCCAAATGGACCCATTCGTTTTTATAGCAATAGTGTGGAAACTGCCGGCTGAAATCTGTTCATATCCTGAACCTATATTGACTGGTGCTTTCCTGGTCTCATTTGTCCCATCGCCGATATGGCCGAAAGCGGCATTGTCTCCCCAGGCCCATAAGCTACCATCGTTCCTGGTAGCAATAGAAAAAAATGCGCCTGCTTCTACAGCACTAAAACCCGAGCTGATGAGAATCGGCATTGGTGCATCCGTCGTTGTGTTATCTCCTACCTGCCCATAATTGTTGCGGCCCCATGCCCACAGTGTACCATCCGTTTTCACTGCCAGCGAATGATTATCACCTGCGGCAATTGCCAGGTAATCATGGCCTATCAAATCTGGTATTGCTCTGAATCTGCTGATGGCCGTATCCCCTAACTGACCCGAGGTGTTATCTCCCCATGCCCAAAGCGTGAGGTCATCTTTCAATGCAATAGAATGGTTACCTCCTGCAGCAACTGTTATAAAACCAGTTCCTATCTCTACTGGTTTGTTTCTGTTCGTATTGGAGCCATCACCGAGTTGTCCGCTGTTGTTTAGCCCCCAGGCCCACAATGAGCCATCTGCTTTTATGGCCAAGGTGTGATCATAACCTGAAGCAATTGCAACATAGCCTGAATCTATTTTCACAGGAGCGTATCTATCTGACGTGGATCCATCACCAAGTTGTCCAAATTCATTATTTCCCCATGCCCATAAAGTGCTGTCGGCTTTCAACCCAAGGGAATGGTTTTTACCAGCGGCTATAGCGTTATAGCCTACTGCAATGATGACTGGAACGTTTCTGTCATCATTAGAAGAATCACCTAATTGGCCGAATGCATTGTCTCCCCAGGCCCAAAGCGTACCGTTTGTTTCAAGTGCTAACGAGTGTTGGCCACCGGCTGCAACCGATTTACTATCTGCTGGCCCAATGGTAGAGCCAGGATCATCTTTGGAGCAACCTGTGGCAAAGAAAAAGAGCCATCCAAGAAACAGCCAATGACTGAACGGGTTTAAGATCATTTGTTTCATCGTTTTCATTTTATTTGTTTTTAAAGTTTGTGTCAGTGCGTATTGTATGCACGTTTGGCGGACAGTACGCAATTCAAAATAACCGGTATGCAGGAGGAGATCCAATACTGATAAATCATGATTTACGGATGAGACTTGACTTTCATTTTGCAACATGGCAAAAGAAAAAAGCCTGTACCCTTTACGAGGCACAGGCTTGGTTGACAACAAACAAATGAAAATGATGAGGTTTATCTTATGACGAACTGGCGGGCTGCAACGCCCTGATCGAATTGCAAGCGTACTAGATAGATGCCGGATAGTAATTCAGTCGTTCCCATGGTATAGTAGTTTTGATGCACTCCATTGGCAGAGGAAACCAGGCTCCCTTTCATATCAAAAACACTTACGTTTTGAATGATATAATCAGAAGGTGCTGTAAAGGTGACAACTTCCGTTGCAGGGTTAGGAGAAACTTCAATTGTTACATTATCGGGGATAACTTCATTTGTATTTATTACAATACATCCAGGATCAAGCTGTAAAATCCGAACTAATCTTGGACGTACGAAGGCCATGATAGTATCAAGATAGATTTTAGATTTTTCATAAGACATATTAGGATTGCTTATCAATCCTGAATCACAATTAACATTGGTATTGCAATCCCAATAATCCCATGGATTAAAATCCGTTGGTACATCACCATATAATGGCATGAGTCCATCGATTCCATTAGTTCTATTATCTGCTACATCAGTGATATCAATCTGAAATTGGGTTGAATAGTACCAGGGAGTCATATTGGAATTGTTTTCCAGTAGTCCTGCCTTACTGGTAACAGCATATGATCCACAAACATGAATTACAGGAAGGAGTTGCTCACCATGACGAATATATACAATTCCACTTTCATAAGGAGTTGTATAGTCACCAGGCACATGAAAAGCAATGACTGGTGGTTGACCTGGCTCCATCCACGTAGTATCACCTACTGCTCCACTTAAGCTAACCGAAGCTGCAAATGAAGAACTATATTCTATATGGTTTGGATAACACAGGGTATCTCCAGGAGGAAATGGAAACCCGGAAACTGCTGGTGTATTTACTCCAAAAACTTTTCCTTCTACATCTCCACTGAGGTATTCAATGACCATGGGGAAACATGTATCTGGACCCATTTCTATGCAGAACTGTGGTGTTTCCGGGATTTTAGAATACCGATCCAATGCACCTGCATTAAGTGATAAATATCCACCGGTATCGTCTCCAAAAAGAACAATCCTGCTGGTATCGATCCGGTATACATTCTCCTGTTCAACAAAGGTCTTTTTAAAGAAACGAATGCATGTATTGGCATCCTGGACTCCACGATATGCCGCATTAATCAAACCAATCGTTAATTGCAGAGGATCTGGTGTGGCCGGATTCCAACCAAGACGGTAATCTGCGGAGGCTACCACATAGCCTGACCTAGCCAGTCGCCTGCATATCTCGACTACTGAACTATCGTTTCGTGTACCGACCGGACTTGTATTCTGAGGATATGGAAGAAAATTTCCTGAATGAAAAACAATGATCAATGGTCTTTCAGCTAACGAATCATCAACCGGCTCATACAAGTCAAGTACCAGTGGTTGTGGAATAGCTTGCCCGGCGACTGGTAATGCCAAAACAGTTGCATTCACTCCATATACAATGGAATTTGTCTGTTTAACCTCCGGAAAAACTTCATCAAGGTAGCGGCAAAACTGGCTTTCACCGGAATATGCGATGAAGCAGGTAAACATGAGTACAAATAATTTTTTCATGTGAAATAAATTTTAAGTGAATTAATGAATACGTCTTAAATCATACCGAACCTGGACATAGGCCATTCGCCCGATTTCAGGTCCGCCATAGGTTTCATAATGTTTGTTATTAAGAATATTAGAGGCGCCGACTTTTACAGTCGTGTGCTGATGTTGCAGATGGTAGCTGACCTGGGCATCAAATGTTCCATACGAAGGAATGTAACCGGTAAACTGTGGTGATCCATCAAACTGGTAACCTTCGACCCATTTATAGTTGGCGCCACAGCTTATATTTTTCGCCCAAAGGATTTTAGCACTTTGGATAGAAGCGATGTTGATACCAAGGTTATACATATGACGTGGTGTATTGAAGGCTGGAATGATTGGGTCCTCTTCCACTGTCTTGCGCAAGAGGTTGTAACTATAATTGCCTCTTAACGTCACCCCAGGCAATACGCTATAATCTAACCCAATGCTACACCCTTCTGTTGTAACCTGATTGTACGAGTTGGCAGAATATCTGAAAACGGTTGTGTTAAAAGGAAGTGGAAGCGGAAGAGGCTGAAACTCTGATTGAATGCCGATGAGATAGCCAAGAAAATCTTTGTACCAATTGCGATAATAACCTGCATCTACATACATCCTTTTACCTAGCCGTGATCGCACACCTATTTCAAACGTTTTCACTTTTTCCGGGCGTAATGGAGCTATATTGAAATATTCCAGCTTGTCTAGCATGAGTGTCCGCAAGAATTCCTCAAATGAAGCAATAGTAAAGAGACTATCCACCTGCCCCAAATGACCGGCCAGTATGGCTGGTCCAACATTCAGGTATTGGTATTGATCCGTTAGCGTAGGATTACGGATGGCACTGGAAAAAGAGAGTCGTAATATAGTTTCCTTTACAGGTTCATAGACAAGACTGAGCGCGGGTGTTTGAATCCATTTAAAATTCTGATTTTTATCCATGCGCAAAGTGGCCGTAAAAACCAATCGCTGGTCTTTCAAAAATCCTTTCCGCGCCCCTACATACCACCCGGTTTCATGATTGGTGATATGCGTTCCGGAGGTATCATGAAAAATCGTTCCTTTGGAATCCGGCATGTACAGGCGGTAATTTCCTCCTACCCTCACATCCATCAGAAATTTTGGCATAAATACATACTCCCCTTGCACGTGAAAGAGCGATGACTTATCATAAAATTTAGTGCCGCCTTCCTCATTATTCAGGCGCGAAGTAATGTCATCGAATGCCGTTTGAAATGCTTCACTTCCTGGCACCAGTTTATCTTTCATCCAGGAAGGATTCCGTACATTCTTTGTGTCTGCATATGCAGCTGCCTCGATATGCCAAAGTGCTATGCTATCAGGATGTTCACTTACCCAGCTTGGATCAACTGAAGGTATTCGAGGATTAATATCACTTAACCAGAATCCCTGGTAATCCTTAACCCATGTCCCGTTATCCTTGCTCAAATCCTGCAATCGGAGCGCAGTGAAATATGGATCATATGAATTTCCTGCGTTCTCATGTGTATAATACGCCCTAACAAAATACTTGTCAGTTTTACGCAGTTCCATGCGGTATTGAGAAAACCGGATATCACGAAGACTAAATCGATTGTCACCCTGGAAAACAGTAGTACCTAAACTTGTAGCTCCACCAGCTACCAATTCAGGTGATGCAACTCCTTGCCCGGGTTTCAATCGTATATGGGCTGCGAGACTACCTTTGACATTATATGTGTCATAGTCCACCAGATCCGTTTCGTTATACCCGGTACGATAATAATGACCCAATCCATGATAAACTGATTCATATTGTGTGAGGTCCAATGAATACTCATCCCCGTATGTATTGACCGCATTATACCTACCCGGATTGGATTTGTCTACCTTGCTCGCAGTAATAGGATCATAATTATTAGCTTCCCAATCATTGGCTTTTAAGCCGTAGACATTTATTTTAAATGCAAACCAATCATCTCCATACTTATTACGTAATGCATCTGCATATCGAATACCACCCTCAAAGAGATTACGCTCTGCCGCTCTCATCGTAACACTTATTCCTTTGTGTATAAAGGGATCCATAGTCTTCATATTGATCACTCCGTTGAATGCATTCGGCCCATAGAATGGACCGCTGGCGCCGGAGATCACATCCACGCGCAACAAATCCAATTCTGAAACACCAAGAAAATTACCGAGTGAAAAATTCAATCCCGGTGATTGGTTGTCTACGCCATCGATGAGTTGAAGCATACGCACCGGAGCTGCAGAATTGAAACCTCGGGTATTGAGTACTTTGAAGGCCAGGCTAGGTGAGGTGACAACCATTTCTTTTTGTGTCCCTACACCGCTTAAGACATCTACCGCAGGATTGGCCAAAATATCAGCACGATCGAATGATACACGGGACAGTGCACTCTGCTTTTCCTTATCAAGCACCTTGCTCCCTATCACCTCCACACCTCCAAGCTCCTCGATTTTCTCAGTCAAATAAATGCTCAGCTTCTTCTCGTCCTTGACCAGCAGGTTGGCATCCTTATATCCTGTCATTGTTATTCTAAGTGAGCATGGGAGAATAGTTGCAGTTCTCAAACTAAACAAGCCATCAAAATTGGTCTGTGTAATATCCTCTGTTCCAGGTATTGAAACAATCGCATATGGAACAGGCTCTCCCGTATCCTCATCCATGACTTTTCCACTGATCACTGATTGTCCTTTCAGAAAACCAGGCGCCAGGATTATCAGGAAAATGGTTGTGAGGAAAAAATGAATTCTCATTGCTTATCGCTTAAAGAGAAATTATCAAAACTTGCTCTACCAAAAGAACTCCATAAAAAAGAACTTGCCTATACTGATATTTCAGTAATTACACGTTTAGTGCGGTTGAGTTCAAGTGACTCTAGAATTTATACTGAACAGCAATCGCAGGAACTGCAGTCTGCCCCACGCTATTTCCAACCACGGAAGGCAACTCCTCAAATTTCAGCGAAGTCGTTACTTCCTTTGCATGATGTCTATTGTTTGACGCCCCAACAAAAAATGGGATGCTTACTAAATCCAGGATAACACCACCCGTGATGAGAAATATACCGGACAGTGCACTTTCGACTTCGTTGTTGTAATCCGAACTGGGCGTCGCAGCAATCAACACCCCACCTCCAATCATCCCGGTTCCAATACCAAACAGGGTCCATGCAGCGGATTGCTGATTTTTGGCTTTGATCGTATATCTGTCTTTCGCATGGATCGAAACTGTCGGTACAGGCTGGCTAAAACCATCCTGGGAAAGAAGTAAGAGAAATGAGTACATCAATAAATTTTTCATCGCTATGGCATTTACATTGTAAATCAATTTTTTATTTTCCTAAAAAAGACCTTGGTTTCTTGAGCTTGTTTTTGGAGTGCCCTGAAATAATATTCACCATTATCACTGATAACTGAAAAGTAAAATTTGGAACACCCTAATCTTTCACACAACGAACCGAAAACCCGTAATCAGAGAGGACTCTCCAAACTTCTGCCCTATCTGTATCAAACTTTAAATAGCTATACCATGCACCGCTATTACTCCATAAATCAGCATATGGAGTGGAACTCCAAAAATATCCACCCTTTTTAATCTCCGTATAGTATCCTAACCAGTCCCGATATCCTCCGGGAAGACCTGTAAATCCGGATTCATTTGTTGCTCCAACATTTGGCGCCTTCCAATGCGACGTACCTTTTTCTTTCATGTTACCTCCGCTTCCTACTGCAGAGCCAAGTATGGCCCATTCGGCATCACTCGGCACATGCCATCCCTCCGGAACCAGATAACGGCTATCGTTTACAGCCCACCAATTATATAATGCTCCGTAGACCTCTTTATAGTCCGTGTCGTTATCGTAATAACAATAAGCACCAGGCGATGTCTGCCATACCAGATGGTCCGTGACAAAGGAGATCGAATCACCATTCCGATATCTTGTCACTTTCAGGTTTTCAAGCATCCACACTTGTGAACCAATGCTGATAGTATGGTACACATTACCATCAATATCAGTTACAGTACCGCCCTGGGTTGTGAAGGAAGTTTCCTCTCCATATATGGTATCATCATCACTCGTTGCAAATGCGCGATAATAATACCTGGTGTAGATCATCAATTCAGAGAGCATGACTTGAATAGTGTCTGAATCCAAGACATCTTCAATGACATTATCCATGATGGTGGGTGACGGCGATGTACTCCAACATATTCCTTTCGTCAGTATAGGTGTTCCACCATCAGAGGCAATAACACCACCACACATTGCGGAGGTGGTGGTTATACTTTTTGCCGTATTCGTTTCTATCGATAACGGTACCGGCGGATCAGGAAACAATCGAGGTGCTTCATCCATTTCACAGCTGATGATCATCATCGACAACAGCATAAGAAACAATGTGCTACTCATTCGATAATTATTTTTAAAAATTACATTTTTCATAGTTTTTTTCTTTTGTGCTTTTTGTGAATTCCGTATTCCATTTTTCCCATTACCCATTCAAAGTAATCCGCTGTCAACAGGATAGTGCATAGTGATTAATCATGATTTCAGATACAACCCTCTTCCATCGCCCGCATAAGTAATCCCGCGGTATTGCTCACTTCCCATTTGCGGATCAGGTTCTGACGGTGTGTATCGACGGTAGCTTTGGAAATAAAAAGATGGGAGGCAATTTCTTTGCTGCTCATCCCTTTGTAGAGGCATTGCACGATTTCCTTTTCGCGAATCGTCAGACTGCAAGTCTTTGGAATGGCGGCATTGATCCGTCGCACCAATTCGTAGGAGAGATTTGCTTTCTCCGGCATAAACGTCACGTCTGCATTTTTAGGCTTGATCGCAGAAACGAGCGCAGTAATATCCTGTATGGTCATGAGCCCATAGGTTGGAATTCCGCGCGCATCACATTGAAGCACGGTCGTCTTCCTCATGAAATACCTTTGTCCCACTTCCGGACTATTCCACCTGGTGATGACAGCGCATATATAGTCAAATGGCTGAAGCCTGCATTCGACGGTAAACTGCTCCATCACATGATCTATCTTTTTGAGATGGCTAAGATCACCGATATGCATGTGGTTCACTATGGTCTCATATCGTACGTCCACAGGGCCAAGATCAAGACGGAGATTTTGTTGATACACCGGCGTCGCTGAAGCTGCGAAATGGAATACAGCATAATAATCCGGCTGGAGCATATGGACCAGTGGAGCGGATGGGGAAAGATTCTCCCATC
>JAGOIB010000099.1 GCA_017995875.1 Saprospiraceae bacterium | reverse complement strand
TCCGTCCGGTTATAATTGAAATCACGACTAAATGCATTGTTATAAACATATGAGGTGTAGGACACTATGCTGATGCGCTTTTCCACATTCCATTGTACTATATTGCTGACAAGCACATTACCCATCGCATAGGGGCTCAGGCCAATAGCAGGTTCAATGGTCAATGTTGGTATATGGTAGCCACTCTTTGCTGTTTGAGTAGGGATGTTTTGCGCTGTTGCTGCAGTGAGGTTTAAAAGCACAAATAAAATCGATATATAGTTGATAGGTTTCATTTTGTTTAAGTTTAATTGGTTATGAAAGTGGATGTAATTGGATTATCTGTTTTGAAAATAGAAATGTAAACCATCGATGATGTTTGGATTCTTTGAACCCTGGTGATCAAGATGTGGCTGGAGTTGCCTTTGCAAAGCTATTCCGGGATAGTTCTTTTCAAGTTGGAGATAAAAGGCGTGAAAAGGAGCAAGCATTCTTCCTGATTTTTCAAGCTCTCCCAGGCCCAGGTACACCAGCTGATGATTTTCCTGAATGGTATTCCTGTTAGCCTGTTCCAGCTTTAGGATGATTTCATTGTCATACCATATCGATGGGCTCAGCATGAGGTAGTTGCCAAACACCGCATTGTGATTAGTAAACGCATAGGCTCCCAGCAAGCCACCAAAGGAATGACCCAGAATGACACGGCCTTCTCTTGCTGTATCTACACCATAGTCGCTCTCGATCCTGGGGATTAATTCATTCTGTATAAACAACATAAATTGCTCTGCACCTCCATCACCTTCATTTGCGTCGGATGGGGTATAATCCACGGTCCTGTCATGACCATAGCCGATACCGACAACAACAACATTAGAAGTAGATTTTTCAGTGCTGATCTTTTCAGCATTCTCAGCGACAAAATTGAAATTCTCATCACAATCCAGCACATAGATAGTCGCATAGGTTTGTGTGGTGGGATCATACTGTTGAGGCAGGGCAACTTTAATAGGATACGTTGCTCCTGTGGCTGATGAGGTAATGCAAAACGTATTGGTAAGCATTGGGTTGATCTCTTCCTTTTGGCATGAAGCCAGGATAAAGACAAGAAAAAGTGGGATTAAAGTTTTCATTTCAATTATATTTTTAAGTGGAGATGATTTTTAGGAAAAGCCGCCTTTTTACGGGCGGCTTTTATAGACTTCAGCCATTTTAGCTGTTGGTGTTACACGCACTTCCGCATTGGCAATGACCGGAATTCGTATTGTCACAGGTACATACGACACATGTACATACAGGGCAAGAACATTTGGTTTTTCCGAAAGCGGACCTGGTGTTGTTGAGCACTCTCTGGCTCATGTTAACTACATTTTTCATGATTTAAGATTTTAAGTAAATTGATACGACAAAGGTATTTCCGGCACCCGGGGTGGGTGTTACAGGACTTTGGGTAAGCCTTATATAATTTTGGGATCAGACCTTATCGAGCGCTTTGCGCTTGGCCAACCCTACCTCTTTGAAGTAAGAAGGGGTCAGACCGGTGGTCTTTTTGAATTGGGTAGAAAGGTGTGCGGGGCTGCTGTAATCAAGTTCGAAGGCGATTTCGGACAGGGTCATCTGCCCGTAGATGAGCAATTCCTTTGCCTTTTCAATCCGTTGTTCAATAAAATAATTCTCGATCGTCCGTCCTTCTACAGAGGAAAATACACTGCTCAGATGAGTGTATTCGTAATGGAGTTTTTCTGACAGATAGGTTGACAGGTTGACCTTGATATCCTTCTGATTCCCTTCATTTCGCGCTTTCAGGATCACCAATTGCTTGATCTTTTCAATCAACCCGCTCATATGATTATCAATCAACTCAAACCCCACCTCTTTGAGCCTCGCCGTAAGAAGTGCATTTTGTTCCGGGGTCAGGGGATCGACCAGATGTATCTCTCCAAAAGTCACGGTATGGAATGGGATGGCTGCCGAATTCAGTATGCTTTCAACGGAAAGTACACACCGATGACAAACCATATTCTTTACAAGTGCAATTGGTGAGGTCATTGGCCCTGCTATTTGTATACATGAAGGTAAGGGAAAAATAGTGAGTTGTCAGTTGTGAGTTAAAAAGCGTGAGACGTGAATCGTGAGACGTGAGAATAGATTCAACCTGGCGGTCACAGACCGCCTTTCAATGATTATCTAATGGCAACAGATCTGGTATATTGATTTGAAGTTAGAAAACTTCAAATAGCGAGTGGTTTGATATTACCTGTCAGTCGCAGACTGCCTTTCACTGATCATCCAATGGAGACAGATTTGAGATATTGATTTGAAGCTAAAAAGCTTCAAATGTCGTCGGGCTATGTCACGAGTCTGACGTCCGCGAGTCTGACGTCTACAGTCTAAAAGCAATCGCAAATCGTAAATCCAAAATCGTCAATCGTCAATCGCAGATTTAACCTTCTCCCCTATTAATGCAATCGACCGCATCAGCTTATCATGCGCTAGGCCTGCATTGTCCATCTGAAACGTAAAACGTGAAATACCACCAAGCGCTTCACTGTGTCTCAGGATTTTAGCAGCTACTTCTTCAGGGCTTCCTACGAGATAGGCACCTAACGGACCATTCTGTGCATCAAAAGAGGATCGCGTCACAGGTGGCCATCCACGTTCTCTACCTATCCTCGTAAACGTCTCCGCATACCCAGGATAATAATCTGCTACTGCTTGTTCGGTTGTGGCTGCGACATAACCTAATGAATGCAATCCAACTTTCAACTTGTCAGGAGCGTGACCCGCTTTTTCTCCTGCCGCACGATACAGATCTATCAATGGCCTGAACCGATGTGTCTCTCCACCAATAATGGCCACCATCAATGGCAAACCCAATGCACCTGCACGCACAAAAGATTGTGGTGTGCCTCCAACGCCCAGCCATATCGGAAACGGATCCTGTACGGGCCTTGGATAGATCGCCTGATCAATCAATGAAGGCCTGAATTTCCCGGACCAATTCACTATTTCGTGATCTCTGATATTCAATAACAGATCAAGCTTTTCTGCAAACAACGCATCGTAGTCCTGCAACTTCAATCCAAATAACGGAAACGCCTCTGTGAAAGATCCGCGTCCAACCACCATCTCCGCTCTGCCACGTGAAACTAAATCAAGCGTGGCAAAATTTTGAAACACACGCACTGGATCAGCTGCACTCAGCACCGTGACCGCACTTGTCAGACGGATACGCTTTGTCCGCCCCGCTGCTGCTGCCAGCAACACAACAGGCGCGCTGTCCATAAATTCCTTGCGATGATGCTCTCCCATCCCGAATACATCCAGCCCTACCTGATCAGCATGCTCTATGCGCTCCAGCAATTCAGCGACAGATTGCGCTCTTGCCTTTGCCGTGCTGCTGCCTTCACTCGTTACCGCAGCAAAACTATCTATTCCGATTTCCATGTTCTTGTTTGACTGTTCAGTTATTAAAACAATTACAAGGTAATAGATTGTTCGATTGCCTTGGTGATCGAGTGATCGGTGATCGAGTGATCGGGTGATCACAATTGTGAGTTGTGAGTTGTCAGTTGTGAGTTGTCAGTTAAAAAGCGTGAGACGTGAATCGTGAGACGTGAGTGAAAAACCGGTTTCATTGAGCGAAGTCGAAATGAAAACGGTTTTTCAAAGCAGAGGGCCATAGCGAACATGCCTATTGTAAACGCCCCGGTCATTGAGCGGAGCCGAAATGAACGATGACGAAATGTGAATTGTGAGTTGTGAGATGTGAGTTGTGAGTTAAAAAGCTAGAGACGTCAACGCGCAAGTCCAAAGACTTGCAAATATTGCATTCAAGTCTGGAGACTTGAACGAGCATTGTTGGATGGCTTCGCCATCCAACAATACAAAATGTTAAGCGTAAGTTTACTTACGCTTGTGCGATCGCAAGGTTAACCTTGCATACACGAAAGCGTAAGTAAACTTACGCTTAACGTTTTACCTTGGATGCAGGCTGCGCCTGCATCCAGTATAATTCGTAAATCGCAAATCGTCAATCCACAATCGTCAATCGTCAATCGTCAATCGTCAATTAAAATGGATATCCAATCGCTATACTCACTGCCGGATCCCAGAAACTAAATCCAGTCGCCCATCTTTCATCTACAGGCAGATACGGTGTGCGCAATGTATACGCAAAATCGAGACGCGCGACAATAAAATCAAAATCCCATCGCAATCCCCATCCATAACTCATCGCGATCTGATCCAGGAACGTGTCAAAACGAAAGTTCCCATTAGGTCGCGAAGGATCTTCTTTAAATAGCCAGATATTTCCTGCATCCAAAAACACTGCCCCTTTGAGACTTCCGGATATCGTAAACCGATATTCAACATTTCCTTCGATACGGATATCCCCGGTCACATCATTATACCCCTGTGGTGGTACCTCGCTTCCAGGACCAACCGACCGCGCAATAAAAGAACGCAGGCTATTGGTACCTCCGACATAAAACTGTTTTATATACGGCAGGATATCCGAATTGCCTATTGGTATGCCTACGCCGGTGCTAAATCGCGTGGCTATTCTGGACTGCTGATTCAAGTTGAAGGTATAATGAAGGTCCACCCGGGGCCTCAGGTATTGTGAATAAGGAACACCAAGAAAGGTATACCTTCCAAGCGAATCCTTCCGCGCATTGGACCCTGAATAAATCAGGTTAAGAAAATTACCGGCCATATCTATGCCACCCCGGAAAAAGAAATCGTTATGGCTTCCGGCAGGACGCTGATACGTAAACTCATAGCCCATACCAAGGATAAACTGTTCATCAAAACTCCGTCGTACCCCCGGGTTCTCTTCGAGGTAATCATTGAATTCATCTGATTTGGAATCTTCAGGGACCCTCGTATAATTTACTTCAAGTGGATTGAAGGAATGACGCATACGATCTGTCTTGCTCCAGCTGTACCCAAAGTTTGCGTTGATAGCATTCAGCTTGTAAAGATCAAGCCTGTTAAACAAAGTGTACCCGGCAGATATATTCGTCTTGGGCAGGCTTTTCCGCGCCGAGCTAAACATAAATTTTGGAAAAAACCTGGGCAGTGTATAATTAATATTAGCACCCAGTTCATAAGCCGGATTGATATCACCTTCTACAATCTGCATTTCAAATGATGCACGCAGATTTAGCTTCAGGCTTTCAGCTCCTCTGTTGGCGTTTCGGTCTGAATAGCTGAATATAACCCCGGGACCGAAATAATTAGTAGACCGGAACAGTGTATTAAATTCAGCGGTATAAGCAAAACGTTTTCGTTGGGACAAATAGAGCATGACATCCAACTGATCGGTATTGCCATAAGGCAAAAATTTAATATTCGCATTCCGTACGACCGGCAGGTCATTGAAATAACGGATGGTGTGCATATAATTTGATCGCGAATAGACGTCACCAGGTTTTAGGAAAACACCCTGCTTCAGTGCGTTGAAATTGAGTGCCTTATTTCTGGATATAAGGAAATAACTATCGACTTGAATTGTATCCGTCACAGCATCATCCAGCAAATGGTCATCGTGGATAAATACATTCCGTATCGTGTAGGGCTTCCTGGATTCAGGAGGTGTTTCAGGCTTAACGGTTACATCGACACGTACCTGGTGATCGCCGGTGACGGAATCTGCCTTTAAAAAAATAAAATCAGGACTAAAATATATGTATCCGTTTTCTTTCAGTTGCCGGTCAATCCTGCCGCGCTCACTCTTAACGGCCTCTAATGTGTATATGTCCCCTTTATGCAACAACGATTCGTCTTTAATATCGTTGATCTTTTGCGTGAGATCAATTTGCGGACTGGGAAATGTAACTGATTCAATTCTATATGGTTCTTGGAGGGTAATCGTATAGTTAAGTTTGACTTTTCGCCGACCTATCCTGATGGTATCAACAGCTACCGTATTGTCAAAATACCCGCTATGGAATACCCGGTTTTGAATTGTCCTTGTTAACAGGTCAGTACTTGCGCCGGAAAGCAGTACTGGAGCCATAATTTTGCCCTTCCAGAATTTCTTTGTTTTGGCAGAATCAGACAGCATATTGTACCGGGCCAGTGACGGCCTCATCCACAAGAATTTATTGTTCGGCTCCGGTTTCAATAATTCCTTTACCCCAGGTGTTAATTTCTTCTGGCCCTCCTCTTTAGTTGCATACGTGAGTTCGTTGCCGATCAACAAAGGATCAGTGGAAGAAATATATCTCAACCCTGTACAACCTGTACAGGCCAGCACAAGAACCAAAAGGAACGAATATGTAATGCACCTGATCATTTATCCTTTTTGTTTCTTTTCTCCCCTTTGTCAAACTCACGTATAAATACTAATGATATACCGGTATTTCGTATTTCCTGGTAGATGATATCGTACGTTTCATTGTTAAAGAGCTTGAGTTGCTTATCGCCGTTTCCTGTAAGGTCATAAATAATGGCAACATCCCCTCTGTAATTATTTCCTTTGTTGGCGCCGGACTGATCGGAGTTGATATCAAAATCACCACCAACCTCAAAAGAGAGCCGCTCATTAAGAATACTCTTGGATACACGGAAGTCCATCGCTGTCTGGGTCTTTCCACCGGGAGTGGAATAATCGGCATACGATTGTATCCCCACATCTATGTTCACACCCTTGATGTATTGTCCTGCAACACGGTTGAGTTGGCTGGCCAACAAACTATTGACACTGTTATACAACGCGGTTGTCGCAATTTGATTCGAATTGACATCTGTGGCACTCGCATCCGGCAGGAACCCTCCCAGGACCAGCAGTCCAAATACCTGTTTATTCAACTCGGTTTGAAACTCAGGCAATTTCAATCTGTCCAGTTTATTTGCCAGCACCGGGTAATTTGCCTTTTCTTCTTTCGGAAGATCTAATGAAAAGGTGACGATGGGCTTTTCAACAGTCCCACCGATGTTGATACCCACTTCATAATCCAATGATCGCTTGTAGACCGATTTTTCGTTTTCAGCGATTTCGTTACCAACCAACCCGATTGAATTCGATGCCACTGTGTAAACAGCCTTGACGTCCAGTTCACCGGATTCAGGGCTTCCACTCCAGTTGATGGAAGATCCCGGAACAAACTGAAAGTTCTTTTTGACCAGGTCATAAAATGATACACGATAGACACCTTCATTAATCGTGTACGTTCCGGCCAGATGTGCATTTCCTGTACGATCATAATCCAGATCAAGCTTAGCTCCACCGGATGCTTCAAAGAAATCCCCGGACTGTGCATTCGTAATCACTTTCAGACTGGCATCATCCTGAATAGTAAAAACCGCATTCAAATTGAAATCAGGCAGACTGGTGATCAACGAATCATAAAAGGTTGAAGGCTGATCAACAGCAGCAGAATCGGTCCATTGTCCCGGATCGATAAATTCTATAATGCCTTCTGTTTTCAACAATTGGGATTCATCACTGGCATACACATAGATGAGTTGTGTGGTATCCTTAACCGTAATATTGGCCTTTACATATGTGTCCTTTTCATTACCGCTTAGTTGAATGTCACCGCCAACCACCAACAAACCTTTCATTTGATCTTTTGAGGTTGCGGGTTTGTTTAAGAGTGCATACTCGTCGGTATGTATTTTCAAATCGTAGGTATACGCTTTATAATCCTTTGTAGTAATACTTCCACCAACGACCATTGGATGGTGCTCCACATCATACAAAGTAAAACCATCCAGGAAGATACCTGAGTTGTCAAGTGTTATCCTGTCATCATCGATATTGAACACAAAATGAGGCTTTGCTGTCGTGATGCCAACATCCAGTA
>JAGOIB010000098.1 GCA_017995875.1 Saprospiraceae bacterium | reverse complement strand
AAGGAGGCAACTCGTTTATTTTTTGAATTACCACCACCTTCAGGTGGGGGAAAAAGATTCCAGAAGCCCGGCCAATCGCAAGGCATCTGGAATAGTTCTGTTGTGCAATTACTTTACAAGGAAAGCCATGATGATCGCGATCAGCGCTGCACCTTCTACAAGGGCTGCTGTAAGGATCATGTTAGCACGGATATCACCAAGTGCCTCAGGCTGACGGGCGATAGCTTCCATAGCTTTACCCCCGATAGACCCTACGCCGATACCAGCACCGATTGCTGCTAAGCCCATACCAATTGCTGCGATTGAACCTGTCATAAAAATGTGTATTAAATGAGTTAGTAAATTCTATTTGTGAGTTGTGAATTGTGAGTTGTGAGTAAATTATATTGGGTTTATAAAAATCAACCCATATTAATTTTCACACTCCACTTTCTACTTCTCTATTCGTTATTCGTTATTCACTTTTCGTTTTGCCCCTAAATCCCCTATAGGGGACTTCCCTCTTCTCTCTTCATTTCCGGTTGCTGAGCGGAGCCGAAGCATCAATTATCACTGCTAACTGCTAACTGCTAGCTGCTAACTTATCAATGGTGGTGCTCCTCAGTTGCTGCTCCTATATAAGAAGCTGTCAACAACGTAAAAACATACGCCTGTATAAACGCCACCAATAATTCGATGGCCATGATAAATATGGTCAATGGTATAGATACTGCTGCACCAACGATTCCTCCACCAAGGCTTTCACCCAATTTTCCAAACATAAAGATCAACCCTACGAATGCCATTACCACAATATGACCTGCAGTGATATTGGCAAAAAGACGAAGCATGAGTGTGAAAGGCTTGATAAACATACCAAGTATCTCGACAGGTGTCAGAATCAAGACTTTGATGATCGCAGGAACACCAGGCATCCAGACGATGTGGCTCCAGTAATTTTTATTTCCATTAATGGTCACTACGATAAAGGTGATGATAGCCAAAACAGCAGTTACGCCAAGATTACCTGTGACATTGCTTCCTCCGAAAAATGGGATCTGACCAAAAAGATTCAGCCCGAGGATGAAGAAAAACAATGAAAGTAAAAGTGGAAGGAATTTTTCCCATTTAGGACCAAGGAATGGCTTAGCCACTTCATCCTGGATAAATAGAAAAATAGGTTCCATAAATGACTGCAGGCCTTTTGGAGCCATGCTGTCACGGGTTTTATACGCTTTAGCTATGTTGAAGAAAGCCAATGCAAACAGCAGGGAGATCAGCATCATAGTAACCACATTCTTGGTCAGCGAGAAATCATAAAAAGAAGTGATGCCTCCTCCGAAAAGTCCGCCATCAGCAGTACTCTGTGATTCCAGTTTATAATGATTACCGCCATAACAAGCGTAGGAAATCTCTTTGTTTTCGCCGTCAACCATTTTGGTTTCATGCATGAAACCGTCAAGTGTGACTTCACCCGTTGGAAAGGAAGGATCTTCTACACGTTTCACAGCACCGGCATCCAATACATATTGATTGTAAGCTTTGCGGCCTTCCCCATGTCCAAAGAAATCAAAACCGAACCTGCCGGAAGAGAACACATCCCATCCATGGCCTTTAGCATAAAGGATACAAGGGAGGGGAAAATTGAAAGAACCTATACTATAAACGTTGGCATCAGCAATGTGATGGAACGCCGTAGATGTGGCATCATATTCAGTCTCTTCGACATCTCCGTGAAAATGACAGGCATGGGCTTCGTGGGAGGAATCTCCATGCATTTCACCTTCATGCATTGCGGCAGTAGAGTCTGTATGGGCTTCCTGACCCGTGGAATGGCTGGTTTCCTGGGTGGTGGTAGTATGCTCCTGGGCTGCCAGGGAAACCGGTAAACATGCCATCAGGGCAAGCACCGGAATAAGGGAAAAAATGGCCACTAAACGTCGTAATTCCTTCATTTTCTGAGGGTATTCTTCAAATCAGGCGCAAAGGTAAGAAGAAAGGGCTGTGTAACATATATAGGGTTCAAATCTTTTTTGAAAATGGGGTCATCTCATCGCTGCAGTTCCATCAGGATAGAAACACATCCGTCCTTTTCGAAATCTATCCCGCTGAAGCCCATTTTTGGCCTGTTGATCAACCATTTGGAAACAGGGAACAGGTATTTCATACCTTAGGTATCGTTATGCGCAAATGGTTTTTCTTCATTGCCTTGTTCCTGGATTGTCTGGACGGCTCAGCTCAACCTGTATCCTTTATTTACCAATCAGACCTGATTCACCCGGTTTCGGGATATGTGCCCTACTCGGACTGTGCGGTCGATATGAACGAAGATCAGCTGGACGATATAGTACGTGTTGGCAATAAAGGGCTCTATATTGATTATCAACAATTTGATGGTTCTTTTACACAGCTTTTTTTTTCATTTCCGATCCAGGCACCACCCAATTGGAGTATCTGTGCAGGGGATCTTGACAATAACGGCTATACTGACCTGCTTTTTGGAAACGGTAACTCAGCCTCTTTTGTCAAAGCAAACGAATCCGGCACGATGTATTCGGAGTCAGTCATGCCTGGATACATATTGAGTCAGCGCTCTACCATGGCAGATATCAACAATGACGGATGGCTGGATGGCTTCGTCTGCCATGACCTTGGTCAGTCAGTTCCATTCAGGAATGATGGCTTTGGTAATATGGTTCCGGATACTAACCTGATCCATACGGCAAACCGGCCAGGAAGTTATTCGGCGATCTGGGTGGATTATGACAATGATGTCGACATTGATTTGTACATCACAAAATGCGAAGTAGGGGCTGTACCCGGTGATCCGGATCGTACGAATTTGTTGTATCAGAACAACGGTGACGGTACCTTTTCAGAGAAAGGTAGTGAAGCCGGACTGAATGACAATGCCCAATCATGGAGTACAGTATTCGAGGACTTTGACAATGACGGCGATATGGATGCCTTTATTGTAAACCATGATTTTCAAAATCGCCTGTTTCGTAACAATGGTGACGGAACATTTACAGATGTTATCAATACATCAGGTATCAATGCTGACGATCTGGGGGCCTGGGAAAATGCAGCCGGAGATTTTAATAATGACGGCTTTGTTGATATTTATGCCCAACTACAAAATGAATTATACCTGGGTCATGGTGATCTGACCTTTACAGGTATGGATGCAGCTGTCATGCCTGGGGCGATAGCTGATCTCAACAATGATGGTTTCCTGGATATCTATCACAATAGCCAGGTATGGATCAATCAACCTAATAACCATCATTGGATAAAGGCATCCCTCTTTGGCATAACCAGCAACCGGAACGGGATCGGTGCAAGAATAGAAATCTATGGCCCCTGGGGTAAGCAGATCAGGGAAGTACGTTCAGGACAAAGCTATAGTCCTATGAGTTCACTCAATACACATTTTGGATTGGGCCAGAATGAACAAGTGGATTCACTGATCGTTCGATGGCCTTCCGGAATAGTGACCCGGGTATCTAATCTCAACCCGGATAGCATGTACTTAATACCTGAAATGCCTTGCATGGGCGGAGAATCCATAGCCTTGATCGAGGGACCAACCTCTATCTGCGCAGGGGATACGACAGTATTAGTTGCACCTTCGGGGTTTTCCGGATATCTGTGGTCTGACAATCAAACCGGTCAAGTCATTCCTGTCATCCATCCAGGGCGTTATTTTGGCATCCTTGAAGACAGTAATGGATGTGCCTCCCTTACAAAGCCAATTGACATAGATCAGGTGATAGATGTTCCTCCAAAAATTTATTCGCCTGATGGAAATACGATCTGCCAGGGGGACACACTAATACTCATTGCCACTGACGGTGTAAACTACATATGGTCGAATGGTGTGGCAGACACCCGGATCTTGCAGGTCACTGAAACCGGAGATTATAAAGTTACTACAGATGCACGCTGTTTTGATGGACAATGGACATCTAACCCATTTCATGTTGAAATGCTCAGTGCTGCGGCACCCGAAGTTGAAGATGTCGTCATTGTGGCAGGTGATTCAGTTTTATTGACAGCAGATGGCAGTAATTGCCAATGGTACGATCAGCCTGTCGGAGGGACACTGCTTGGCACAGGACCAACCCTCCAAACCATACCGATTTCAGGGACAACTGCCTATTATGTAGAAAGTCACCATTTTTATCCTGGTGACATCCAGTCTGGTGGCAAGGTGGATACTGCCGGTCAGGGAGGTCTTCCAAACCAAGGTGGATACCTGTTATTTGAATCATGGGAGCCCTTCACACTGCATGCTGTGACGGTTTATGTTCCAGCCGAAGGGCCGCTGGGCACTCGTTTTGTCCAGTTATGGTCAGCCGATTCCTTGTTAGCAACAAAACGCTTTGAAGTAGAATCTGGAATAAATATGCTTTTGCTTGATTTTCCGGTTCCCGTAGGATCCTTTAGTCTACAATGCCAGCAAGGAAATCTGTGGCGCAATGCAGGTGAACTTTCCTATCCATATGCCCTGGGTGAGGTCGGGCAAATAAATACTTCATCCTTTGGTAATGGGTATTACTATTACTTCTATGACTGGCAGATACTGCGGGATGATGTTGATTGTATATCTACGCGCACTCAGGTCAATGTGCTCATTTCCGGTATTTATGGAGACAACAATGAAGAAGAGTTCCATGTATTCCCGAATCCTTCAGCGAATACAGTAGAGGTGCTATTACCTGACCGAATGCAAGCAGCTGAGGTATTCCAGGTGGTCGACAGTTATGGACGCGTGATGGTCCGGCAATACATTGCCGGCCAAAGCAACTTTCAAATCAATCTTAGTCACTTACCCTCCGCCCAATACGTATTGCAAGTCATCGGAGATGGCTTTATTGCTACGCAAAAAATGATAAAAACCGACTAGAAAGTCGGTCCGCCTGAAAACAAATTGCCAAATAGCATCCATCACAAAAATGGTCCTTTCAGAGCCCTATTATGCCTGTTCGGGAGCTATCACCCACTGGCCTGGAGGGGTAAATCCGACATTTGAAATATACACTATCCAGATGGCCGACTTACGGCGTGAAGGTTGGTATTGGAAGTAATGAAAATTAAAAAAGTCCATATCTGGCGTTCCTGCTTACTTTTCATTCTTGCGTTCTGCATGAAGGTCCCTATGATGGCCGCAGAAGGAACTGATTCCTGGCCAGATCCTATCCCCGTTCCAGTAAATTGCCCCTATAATGTTGATATTATTCCATCGCTGCCTCAATACAGCGTGCTATGCCCGGGAGATATCCTGACCCTGACGGCAGTTCCTTTTGGGGGCACTGAGCCGTATACCTACTTATGGTCAAACGGGGAAACAACGCAAAGTATTTCCATGACTATCCCTTCGTATGGTGCTAATTTTTCTGTTTTGGTAACAGATGCCACCGGTTGCGTAGCCAATGATGTCGCCCACTTGAAATATTTTGAATGGACGGCAAGCATCACAATAGATGCGGGTTACTTCTGCCAGGGGCAGACCGCCAATCTGTATGCATCCTTGTTCCCCATTCCAGGCAATCCCTCATATTTCTGGTCCACAGGGGAGACCACAGATTTTATCACCATTTCTTCCAATGGTTCATATACGGTTACGATTACCGATCCGGATATGCCATGCCCTTTGATCACTGGTACAGTTGACGTAACTGCCTTTCTCAATATACCCCCTCCCACCCCGGTCATTACAGGGCCAACGTCAATATGTTCAGGTGAATCAGCAACACTTATCGCGCAAGGCGGTCCCTATGCAAGTTATGTCTGGGAACCTACCTATGCCTCTGACAATGAAACACTGGAAATCACCGAGCCAGGTGTTTACATTCTATATGTTCAAAATTTCGAAGGCTGCCAGGGTTCAGATACATTTGAAGTCCTCTCTGGGGCCCCATTGCCTTTGTTCAACAACCCACCACCCATTTGTTCCGGGCAAAGTACACTTATAGAAGTGCTCAATGCATCGATGTACGAAACGTTTGACTGGAGCACGGGTGAGTCCTCCTCCTCCATCATGGTAAGTGATCCTGGGACCTACACAGTGACTGTAACCACAAGCGGAGGTTGCTCAACATCGGCAAGCGTCACTATTGACCCTTCCGGCACAACAATAGATCTAACGGCCACAACACTACCCCTCACGTCGTGCACCAGCCCTAACGGTTCGGTTGATTTGTCAGTCTCTCCTGCTGGCAATTATACTTTTGATTGGTCCAACGGAGAAACTACAGAAGACATATTTGATTTGAATTCCGGTAATTATTTCGTCACCGTCACGGATATGGGTGGGTGCTCCGCAACCGGCTCCTTCGTAGTCGATAACAATACCTCATCACCCACTTCAACTTCCATTATTACTCCTTCTACTTGTAACCTACCGAATGGCAGTATCAATCAAACTATCACACCGCCAGGATCATATACTTTTATCTGGTCCAATGGTCAAACTTCAGAAGATTTAGCTGATGTTATAGATGGAACATATACTGTCACAGTTACGTCCGTATCCACTGGCTGTATTACTACAGAGAGCTTTAACATCACTAACAATAACCCTCCGATCAATATCACAGGAAACACTACCCCACTCACATCCTGCACATCACCAAACGGTGCTATTGATATCACAACTTTACCATCAGGACCGTATACCTATGTATGGTCCAGTGGAAGCACAACAGAAGATTTGTTTAATCTTTCTGCTGGAAATTATACCGTAACTGTTTCTGCCGGAGGAAGCTGCACAGCCACTTCAAGTTTCAGTGTTGCTGACAATACGATGCCACCGGTGCCTGTCGGCACATCAACTGCTGCGATGTGTGGGCAGAGCAATGGAGCCATCGATCTCAATGTCACACCCGCCGGGGCATACACTTATCTCTGGTCTAATGGCGGCATGACAGAAGACCTTTCAGCTATTCCTGGTGGCACCTACTCTGTAACCGTAACCTCTTCAAATGGCTGTACGAATTCAACAAGTGTTTTGGTTCAGGACAATTCAAATCCATTGGTCATAGCCGGAACCACAACACCTAATACTTCTTGCAGCCAACCGAATGGCGCTATCGATATTATGGTTAGTACACCAGGAACGTTTACGTTTATATGGTCCAATGGTGAAACCTCTGAAGACCTTCAACAGCTTACAGGTGGTACGTATAGCGTCACTGTAACTTCTCTTGATGGCTGCACCGGCACAGCATCATTCGATATCATCAATACAAATTCCAATTTCACATTCAATGGAACTGTCCTTCCAAATACTTCCTGCATTTCTCCAAATGGAAGTATTGATGTAACCGTTAATCCTGCTGGTTCATATACATTTCTATGGACCTCCGGTGCATCAACAGAAGATTTAGCCAATCTATCAGCAGGCATCTTTGGGGTGACCGTTTCAGATGTTAACAATTGTTACTCCATAGCCTCTTTCACAATCGATGATCAGCTTTCAACTCCTGAGATTTCCGGACTGGTGACTCCATCTACATGCAGCAATCCAAACGGTGCTATTGATCTCACCATCTTACCTGCTTCAGGAAATACGTTCTCATGGTCAAATGCCAGTATCACTGAAGACCTGGTGAATCTTCCTGCAGGTAGTTACTCCGTCACTGTAACCGATGCCAATGGCTGTATGAATGCAGATACTTTTGCGATCAATAATCTCAATTCAAATTTCACACTGGCAGCTGTAACGATGCCCAACCAGTCTTGTCTTACTCCAAATGGCTCCATTGATCTTACGGTTATTCCAGCCGGTACTTACACCTATGCCTGGAATAA
>JAGOIB010000097.1:6154-7827 GCA_017995875.1 Saprospiraceae bacterium | reverse complement strand
CTGCTTTTTGAAAAAATCAAAGGAAGTCCGTTTCGTGCCTTATCCAACCTTTATGGAACTCAGGAAAGGACCGCCTACCTCTTTCGACATCAACTCGAAGATGTACAAAGGCTTATTCAATTAAAAGCAGATCCTTCCGCATTATTACGTCATCCAGGGCACTATTTGAAAACGCCCTTTACAGCATTGAATGGCCTACCCTTAAAAGCCATGTGGAATAAACCAATCCTATATGGCAAGACGAGGCTTGACCAATTACCACAAATCGTCAGCTGGCCCAAAGATGGAGGTGCTTTTATCACCCTTCCACAAGTGATGAGTCTGCCTCCAGGTGATCAACGCATTATGCATTCCAATATCGGTATGTACCGTATCCAAATCAGTGGTAATGATTATACCCCCAATACGGAAGCAGGAATGCACTATCAACTTCATCGCGGCATTGGGGTACATCACACGATGTATAATGAAACGCGTGATGAGTTTAAGGTTACGATTTTTGTTGGTGGACCACCGTCACATGCCTTTGCTGCTATCATGCCATTGCCAGAGGGATTGAGTGAAGTTACGTTTGCAGGTTTGTTGTCCGGAAGGCGGTTCAGATACTTCTGGCAGGATGGATATGTGCTCTCTGCAGATGCTGATTTTTGCATCACCGGCACAGTACGGTTAGATGGAATGAAACCGGAGGGTCCATTTGGTGATCATCTCGGCTATTACAGTCTTCAGCATGATTTTCCGGTTTTGGAAATTAAGAATGTCTACCACCGAAAAAATCCAATCTGGCATTTCACCGTCGTCGGGCGTCCACCACAAGAGGACAGTAATTTTGGATGGCTCATTCATCAGCTTGTGAAACCATTGGCTTCATCAGAATTTCCCGGACTAAAAGAAGTACATGCTGTAGATGCCGCCGGAGTACACCCATTGCTGCTCGCGATTGGTCATGAGCGTTATATGCCGTTCAGACCTCCTGTGCCGGAAGAGTTATTAACTATTGCTAATCACCTGCTTGGAAAAGGTCAAACGTCATTGACTAAATACATGTTGATCGCTTGCCATGAAGATAATCCTGACCTTCATACCCATGACATCGCTGGTTTCTTTCAGCATATGCTAAGCCGGATAGATTTCAGTCGCGACTTGCATTTTCAGACCCGCACTACCATTGATACCCTGGATTACAGCGGAGATCATTGGAACGCAGGATCAAAACTTGTTGTAGCAGCGCGAGGTCCGGTGATACGTAAATTAAGTGCCGACAAACCTGTAGATGTGTCACTCCCTTCCTCCTGTAAAAGAATGGATATCGTCATGCCCGGCGTGATAGCGGTTTCGTTTGATCCTTTTACAGATTATACCAGAGCCGTAAAAGAAATCGAGCAATTAACGCATTCTCTGAGCACACGAGATATGAATCCCTGGCCACTATGGATACTCACCGAAGACAGCCAATGGTTATCTGAGACGTTACATAATTTTCTATGGGCCACTTTTACCCGATCACAACCAGCAAAAGATATATATGGTGTCGAATCAAAAGTGATTGATAAGCATTGGGTCTGTAAGCCACCGCTCATTATAGATGCGAGGCTGAAACCACATCATGCACCGGTGCTTGAAAAGGATCCGGAGGTAAGCAGGCGGGTAGATCAACTCTTTGCCAAAGGCGG
>JAGOIB010000097.1:0-6054 GCA_017995875.1 Saprospiraceae bacterium | reverse complement strand
GGAAAAACCGGAATACTGGCCCGACATCTTGGGGTCAGTGATATACTGATTGCCAATGAAGTGGTAGGACAACGTCGATCTATCCTCAAAGAAAACCTGACCAAAGCAGGTTATCTCAATACATTTATAACAGGCGAACCCAGCTCAGCTTTCAACGAACCATTTGCAGATGTCATACTCATCGATGCGCCCTGTGCGGGTGAAGGTATGATGCGTAAAGAACCTGAAGCCATCCGACAATGGACACCATCGCTTGTTGATTCGTGCAGTGTCATGCAAAGACAGATCGTTAAAGATGCAGCACATGCCTTGAAAAAAGATGGCTACCTTATTTATAGCACCTGCTCATACAGTATGGATGAAAACATCCAAAATATCGCCTACTTTATCAACGAACATAACCTGGAGCCTGTTTCTATATCATTTCCGAAGGAATGGAGTGTAGCACACATAGCGGAAGGTGAAGCCACAGGATACCAATTATATCCACACAAGGTAAAAGGAGAAGGATTATTTATAGCTGTAATGAAACGAACAGTTGAACAAGAAAAAAACGTTCATAAAAAGAACAGAAAACCAAATCAATCGTTTGAGCCCGTAACACCTTTGGTCAAAGAAAAAATAAATGATACTAAAACGTATCTGCTTCGGAAGAATAGTATATCGTATGAACTCATCACATCAGCAGCACTCGAAAAAGCAAATGAAGTAATGATGCATCTGCCAAGAGCTTCACTTGTGGTGGATGCCGGTGAATTGAAAGGAAAAGATTTTATCCCCTCTCATGTAATGGCTATGTCAGGTATTCAATCAACCGATTATGAGATCATTGACCTGGATCTTACACAGGCTTTGGATTACCTGGAAAGAAGTACAAATTCACTGCCTTCAGGTAAGGCCCAAGGTTGGTACCTGGTCACGTATGATTCTACTGTTCTTGGCTGGGTAAAAAGTACACAGCAAGGATTGAAAAATCATTACCCGATGAACTGGAGACTACGCGACAGGAAAGTTAGAAGTTAGAAGTTAGCAGTTAGTAGTTAGTAGTTGGCAGTTGGCAGTTAGTAGTTGGCAGTTAGTTGTTGCCTATAAGTCGGTAAAAGGTAGCATTTAGAAACGTAGTCGCTACTATTTGAAATGCCTTGATTTCCATGGGATAAAATGAATGGAAATTTTTGGTGCCGGAGGATCAGGACAAATATCTTTACCTTTCGGATGCTTTCCTCCCAATGAAGAACCTTATCTACCATTTAATCACAGGCAGTAACCTCGGCGAACGGGAGCATCAGCTTTCCCTGGCTGAAAAGTTGATTGGTGAAGAAGTAGGTATCATCAAGCGAAAAAGTGGTACTTATGAAACCCAGCCCTGGGGCTATGAAGACCAGCCTTGGTTTCTCAACCGTGTACTGGAAGTCTCCTCCGCTAAAGCACCAAATGAAGTCTTAAATGCTCTACGGAATATTGAGATTAAGGCCGGCCGCTTGCCCAATGAAAAATGGCATGCACGCCATATTGATATTGACATTCTGTTTTGTGGTGACCTCGTATTGGAAAAACCTGATTTGACGATCCCCCACCCCCTTTTGCACACACGCAATTTTGTATTGGTTCCATTGATGGATTTGATACCTGAATTTATACATCCGAAAATGGGAAAAACCATCGAAGAACTTTACCTCGATTGCCGGGATACAGGAGAAGTATATATATTCAACGCGGATGAACAAGACTAATCCTTACAAATACATCTGCATTGAAGGCAATATTGGTTCAGGCAAAACCAGCCTATGCGAACTCCTGTCGAAGAAGTATCCTGTTCAGCTTGTCCTTGAAGAATTTGATGACAATCCATTCCTGCCCTTTTTCTACCAAAATCCTGAAAGGTTTGCTTTTACAGTTGAATTGTTTTTTATGGCTGAGCGTCATAAACAATTGTCTCAGATAACTCTCCAGAAGGATCTTTTTTTTGATTTCACGCTAGCCGATTACAGCTTCTGGAAGACGCTGATTTTCGCCCGTAAAAACCTGGATGAAAAAGAATACAGGCTATTCCAGCGGCTCTTCAATATCCTTAACGCCACCTCCCCAAATCCTGATTTATTAATTTATCTGCACAGGACACCAGAAAAATTACTCCAACAAATCAACCTCCGGGACCGGGGATATGAACACAGTATCACTGCAACCTATCTAAAAAACATTCAGGATTCCTATTTTGAATTTTTCTATAGTCAGACTTCCTATCCAATTGTTATTGTGGATATAGAGGATATAGATTTTGTCTTCAATCCTGCGCATCTTGAGGAGATTGAATATATCATCTTCAAAGAGTACAGGCCCGGGCTACATCGCATTAGCCTACGCTTGTAAGAGCGTAAGAACGTAAGAACGTAAGAGCGTAAGAGCGTAAGAGCGTAAGAAGTGTGGGTGGAAAGTGTGTGTGTTATCACTCCTTTAATATTTCAAATCAATTGCATTGCCTTTCAATCTTTTTGCCCCTAAATCCCCTATAGGGGACTTCAATTTTACAAATATGCCTCTTTAGCCTCTTACGCCTCTTTAGCCTTTTTTACCTTCACCTTCGCCTCAGCCTTAGCCTTCTTCAGTGCCTGAAAGATGAAGTTGCCAATACCCATCTATCATGGCTTTGACCTTTATACTATGATCTACAAATACCATTTCATTGATGGTAAGAGCTCTCACCAAAACACTTGCACTACCACCATGCGGAAAAGGGATTGTGACCCCATCTGAAAGAATACTCTGCATTTGTTTAGCATACAATTGATTGGTTGCCTCTTCTATTTTCTTATCAATTTTTGCTCCCATAAATGTTTTGGCAAACCAGCCCGCACTTTTGAGGAAGATATTTTTACTACGAGTCTTTATCGCCAGTTCTTCCAGCAAGATTCGTTGATGAGTTACATCCCATTTCGGCAGGCAGGTGATGCTGATAGCTGAGCCTTCTTTTTCTTTTATGTCAGCCTGAAGTGTAAGCTTACCTTCTTCAAGATTTATTTTAAGATTATGGAGGCTATATTGCTCGCTTATTGGAATGACCAGTTCATTTTTGTCCAGAAATTGGTCTATCCAAGATTCATTGACCAGGACTTCTATCTGGAGACATGAACAATCAGCATCAGATAAATGAGAAAATTCCAGTTTCACGCTTTATTGTCTATTTTTCAAGCCAAAAGTATCATTACTACGCATATGACTTCTAGAATAGTTTCATTCTTCTTACTACTTATCTGCTCAACTAGCCTACTTACAGCCCAGAAAAACAAGGGTGCAAAGGTTCCTCCGGCTTATACGCCTGTTGATACATCACTCTTTGGAGGGTTAGAATGGCGGAATATTGGCCCCTTTCGTGGAGGCAGATCAGCTTCCGTTACCGGCGTAAGAGGAAAGCCAAATCTTTATTATTTCGGTTCAACAGGTGGCGGGGTATGGAAAACACTGAATGGTGGCCAGACCTGGCAAAATATTTCCGATGGTTTTTTTGGCGGAAGTATTGGAGCTGTTGAAGTGGCACCTTCGGATAACAACGTCATCTATGTTGGCGGTGGCGAACAGACTATGCGCGGCAATGTATCATACGGATACGGCATGTGGAAGTCAACAGATGCCGGTGAAACCTGGGAGAAATCCGGCCTTGAAAAAGCAAATCACATACCGAGGATCAGAGTGAATCCCGACAATCCTGATATTGTGTACGCAGCAGTACTTGGTGATCTTTTTAAAGACACAAAAGAAAGAGGCATCTACAAATCAACTGATGGTGGGAAAAACTGGAAGCAAACACTTTTTGTAAACGAATCTGCTGGAGCCGTTGACCTGATCATTGATCCAAATAATTCGAGGATCCTTTATGCATCAACATGGAGAGTACGCCGTAATCCATACGAAATGAGCAGCGGTGGTGAAGGCTCCGCACTCTGGAAAAGTAAAGATGGAGGTGAAACATGGCAAAATATTTCTGCAAACAAAGGATTTCCAAAAGGTATTTGGGGAATCTCTGGCATCACGGTAAGTCCTGTCAATAGTAACAGACTCTGGGCTATTATCGAAAATGAAGATGGAGGAGTGTACAGATCTGATGATGGTGGAAAGACCTGGAATAAAGTGAATAGTGAACGCGATCTTCGGCAACGGGCGTGGTATTATTCCCGGATCTATGCCGACCCCAAATCAGAAGATATCGTCTATGTGGTCAATGTGTCGTACCATAAATCAAAAGATGGCGGCAAAACATTCACAGCATCTTACGCAAATCATGGTGATCATCATGATCTGTGGATTGATCCTGACGATCCTGACCGTATGATTATTGGTGACGATGGAGGTGCGCAGGTGAGCTTTGATGGCGGAGGGCATTGGTCAACGTACCACAATCAGCCAACAGCACAGTTTTACCGCGTTACTACGGACAATCATTTCCCCTATAGGATTTATGGAGCGCAGCAAGACAACAGCACTGTCCGGATTGCTCATCGTACAGGTGGTGGTGGTATTGGTGAAGATGACTGGGAACCCACAGCAGGATGCGAGTGTGGGCATATAGCGGTTGATCCAATGAATGATGATATCGTATATGGTGGTTGTTATCTTGGCGTCATTGATCGATATAATCATGATGCCCAGTTGAATCGTGGGGTTGATGTATGGCCAGATATTACGCTGGGACATGGTGCGGAAAGTGCCCATTACAGATTCCAGTGGAATTTTCCCATTTTCTTTTCACCACATGATCCAAAGAAATTATATACTGCCTCAAACCATCTTCATGTCACCACCAATGAGGGCCAATCCTGGAAAGAGATCAGTCCTGATCTGACAAGAAATGATACCTCTAAACTTCACTCTTCGGGTGGGCCAATCACCAAAGACAATACTACTGTCGAATATTACTGTACTATTTTCGCTGCTGCTGAAAGTCCAAGAGTCAAGGACTTATTGTGGACTGGAAGTGATGATGGGCTGATTCATGTATCGCAGGATGGGGGTGCCAACTGGAAAAACGTTACACCTTCTTTTTTGCCTGAGTGGATTCAGATTAATAGCCTCGAACCTGATCCACATTCAGATGGAGGTTGCTATGTGGCAGCGACTATGTATAAGTCCGGTGATTACAAACCATATCTGTTAAGGACAAAAGATTATGGACAAACCTGGCAGTATATTAACACTGGAATTGATGACAATCATTTCACCCGTGTGATTCGCTCTGATCCCGAAGCTAAAGGGACTCTTTATGCCGGAACAGAATCCGGAATGTATATCAGTTTTGATGATGGTGATCACTGGCAGCCATTCCAACTTAATCTGCCTATAGTGCCTATCACAGACCTTGCGATAAAAAACAACAACCTGATTGCAGCTACCCAGGGGCGAAGTTTTTGGATCATGGATGATCTTGCCCAGGTGCATCAACTCCTTTCTGCGCCAAAAGGAAAATTCCAATTGTTTCAACCTGCCAATTCCTATCGTATGACTGGGGCATCCTATAAAAGCGAAGAGACAGGAACGAACTATGCCGGTGGTTTAATGGCTTTTTACAATTTACCAACCGATATAAAAAAAGAAGACACGTTGTCCATCACATTATTTGAAATGAACGGCGATACCATTGTAAAATATAGCACCGATCATAAAGAAAAAGCATATCAGTTGACACCTAAGAAAGGAATCAATAAGTTTAACTGGAACCTGCGTTACTCGCCTGCAAAACGTTTTGATGGTATGGTGATGTGGGCGGCTGAAATGGGCGGGCCAATGGCGATTCCGGGAGAATACAAAGTTGAAATTAATTACAACGATACTATCCAACAAAAGACATTTACTCTTCTGAAGGATCCGAGGTCATCTGCTACCCCTGCTGACTATATGCTATACCATGATTTTGCAAGCGAAGTCCGGGATAAAATCACAGAGGCTCATGAGGCCATCATCGACATCAGAGATATACGATCCCAGCTCAACAATTATAAAGAGCGGGTTAAAGACGATACAATTCTTGTAAATGAAATCAAACATATAGATAGCCTGATGACC
>JAGOIB010000096.1:4702-7851 GCA_017995875.1 Saprospiraceae bacterium | reverse complement strand
GAGACAACTCCTATGTTGACCTATCCCGGGATCGTTATCCAGAAAATTAATAAGGCAGACAGCAAGAATTACCTTTTTGTGGATTTATATGTCGCGACCAATGCAGCACCCGGAGCTTTCCTCATCTTTTTTGTAAAAGATGGCGATACATTGTATACGCACAAGTATACACTACAGGCAAGACAAAAAGACATTCCAATAAAGGGGTTCAATTCATCGGATGTAATCTATCTGCTCAACCCGGACAGATTTTCCAATGGTGATTATACCAATGATATCGTACCCGGTACGAAGGAACAAAAGGTAGATCGCAAGTCTCCTTTTGCCAGGCATGGAGGAGATCTGAGAGGCATCATCAATCATCTTGATTATATCGCAGGCATGGGCTTTACAGCTATCTGGCCTACGCCTTTGTTGGAGAATGATATGGCCGGCTATTCCTATCATGGCTATGCGATCACTAATCATTATAAAGTCGATCCGAGATACGGTACGCTTGAAGATTACAAAGAACTCGCAACCAAAGCCAGACAAAAAGGAATCAAGCTCATCTATGACGAAGTACTCAATCATACCGGTACCGGCTACTGGTGGATGAATGATCTTCCTTTTAAAGACTGGATCAATAAAGTGGATTCCTTTGAACGCACCAATCACCGACGCACGGTCAACCAGGATATCTATGCTTCGGATTATGATAAAGACCTGTGGGTTAAAGGTTGGTTTGACACCTCCATGCCGGATATGAACGGACGCAATCCGTTTATGTCCAATTATCTCATCCAGAATACGATCTGGTGGATTGAAACACTTCATCTTGGGGGATTGAGACAAGACACCTATGGATATTCGGATAAGGAGTTTTTGAAAGACTGGAGTTGTCGTGTGATGGATGAATATCCGGACTTTACGATGGTGGGCGAAGAATGGAGTTATAACCCAATGGTCACCGCCTATTGGCAGCGCGGCCAGGTTAATCATGATGGATATACGAGTTGCCTGAGTACCATCATGGATTTTTCACTTCAATCGGCATTAGTACAAGCATTGAATGCGAAGGATTCAACGACGTACACCAATAAGTTGACAGACCTGTATGAAACCATGGCCAATGATTTTATCTATCCTGATCCAAAAAACATTTTGGTCTTTGGAGACAATCATGATATGGACAGGCTCTATACACAACTTGGAAAAGATGTCGAACTGACAAAGATGGCGTTGACGTATTTACTTACTGTGCGGGGCATACCACAGATTTATTACGGGACAGAAGTCTTATTGGACAATACAGGAAATCACAAAAACGATGGGTTGATACGCGCTGATTTTCCCGGGGGCTGGAAAGATGATGTGACCAATGCTTTCGTCAATAAGGGGTTGAGTGCAGATCAGACCATCATGATGAAATATCTGAAACAGTTGCTGATCTGGAGAAAAAATAATCCTGTCATTGCGGATGGAAAGACCCTGCACTTTGCACCGTTTGATGGTGTGTACGTTTACTTCCGATACAATACAGAGAAGACGATCATGGTCATCGTCAATATGAATGCGAAGGATACGGTGATCAAAACCAAACGTTTTGCAGAGATCCTTGGAAATAAATATAAGGCTGAAAACATTCTGTCCGGCGAAGTTATTACCGGTTTATCAGCTATTAAAGTAAAGGGCAAAACGGTGACAGTGTTGAATTTGAATTAATCCACGTTTACAAAAGACCAATACGATGAAGAATCTCCTGAAACTCGAAGAGTTTGGATTGTTGCTGCTTTTTGCGTTGATGTATTTTCATTTATTTCCTGGTTCCGTTGGATTTTATGCGGCATTATTTTTTGCACCGGACCTTGCATTTGTGTTGTACCTGATTTCTCCAAAAGCAGGATCAATGGCCTACAATACAACGCACCATAAAGGGTTAATAGCAGTACTTATTGTTACAGGGTTTTTATTGCCGAACGATTTGCTTCTCAAGGTGGGATTAATCTTTATGGCACACAGCTGTTTTGACAGAGTGCTGGGATATGGATTGAAATATGCTGATGATTTTGGTCATACGCACCTGGGGTGGATTGGAAAGAGTGCGGAAAGGAATTTCGAGAAATAAAAGCCATATTTTCAAAACGCAAAACGGAGTTTTGCTGACACTCTAACGTAGGTAAACATACGCTCAACATTGGTTTTCCAGTTGCAGGCGTTGCCTGCAAGTAAGTTAAATTCCTATTACTGCTTACCGATTACTACTGACCGATCACCGACCTCTACCTCACCAGCATCACATCTCCCTTCACAACAACTTCCTTTCCATCTCCAAGGGTCAACGAAGCGAAGTAGACGAATACATTTGGATTCATTGGTTTCCCTTTGAAAGTACCGTCCCAGCCATCGAATGTATTTAAGACAAAAGCTGATTTGTAAAAAAGCATATTGCCCCAGCGATCATATATCGTAAGCTCTTTTACAAAGGTATTGTCAAGACGACTGGTGATCTTCCAAAAGTCATTGATGCCATCTCCATTGGGTGAAAATACATTTGGTACGTAGATATTATCGGTCACCATTGGAACATCAGGTATCACTTCAATAAAGGTCTCCAGATAATACACACAGCTATCGGCATCCGTGATCTGAATGGTAACAAGTGTATCCTGTAGTGGATATGCCCATGATGCAGGACACGCCGGACAACCTAATATACCCGCAGGTGTCCAAATGAAACTTAATCCCGGCTCATTAATATCACCCGTGATGGTGACCAACACACTATCACCTTCATTTATAGTGTATGACGATGGTACTTCAAATAGCCAGCCTGGCGAAGCAACAATTGAAAATGTATCTGTTGCTGTACATCCATTAGCATCCGTAATCATGACAGGATAATCTCCTTCAGGAAGACCTGTGACGATCGTATCACCATCAATTCCTTGTTGCCATAAAATAGTAAATGGCCCCGTACCGGATAAATCGAGGTCGATTGTGCCTAGCGTTTCACAATTCCAATCAGTCGTTGATTGAATCACGATAGCTTCTGTCAATGTGACATATATATCAATGACTGTATCACACAAGGTCACCGGATCGCTATGGATAAAGGTGTATTGTCCTTCATCACTGATCCATTGCCCTTCAAGGAAGACAGAATCGCC
>JAGOIB010000096.1:0-4602 GCA_017995875.1 Saprospiraceae bacterium | reverse complement strand
TACATCGATGATGGATAATCTTCAAATACAAATTGACCCTGATCATCCGTATAGGTCATGCCTGTTTGCAGGCCATCATCAGAAATAATTACAACAGGAATTCCGGGAAGTAAGGTATCGGCCGCACTGATCACACCATCGCCATCCGTATCATAATAGGTTAGCACGGTTATAGAGCCAATGCCCGGATATAAGATAACATCAAGCGGATCAGAAATGGCGGTACATCCATTTGGCGTTGTGATCTCAATAGTATAAGATCCGTCATCTGTAATCACAAAATCAGCCGGCCAGGATGTACCTGATAAATAGGGTACACCATTTTGATAGATAGTATAAGAGGTAATTGGCCCCATGGGTGGGAGACAAACCGTCAGTGGGTCGCATTCTATAAAGCAACCTCCAGGTAGCTGATCCACCGGAGCTGCTGGATTGATCGTAATTATATTACTTATAGTACTACAACCATTTTGATTAATAGCAGTAACCATATAACCACCGGCGTTCTCAACCATTATTGAAGTACCTTCCTGACCATCAGACCAGGTGTAAGTGACACCTGCTTCCGGATTAGTCACTTGTAGGGTATTCGGATTAGAACTGCAGCCAGTACCACTTGATAAAGAAATCAATGGCACATCAGGCAATGCAAAGATTTTAATAATGATAGACGAGCTATCAGAAATGCAGCCGCTGGTAATATCAGTGGTAACGACAGTGTATTCATTCAAACCAGGCGGAGGAAGATTAGCACCTTCGTTGGTAAACTGAAGGATCTGCGTCACAGAACCATCTGACCAATGATAAGATACATTGCCTGTGGAAAAAGCAGATAATTCATATTCTGTACCATAGCATATCTGGAGCGATGATGACCATGGACCATAGATATCAGGTCCGTAGATCTCACGTGCCTTGATGATCACTTCTGGTTTTGGAAATACTTCCACAAATACAGCAGGAGGTGAGTAGGTACAATTGTTTAGATCGCGGATCAGGACATTATATTGATTGCTTTCAGTCACCTCAATCTGCGAAGTGGATTCACCTGTGTTCCATGACCATGATACTCCACCGGTTGGAGAAGTCAGTGTAGCTGTATCACCTGCACATAAAGGCGTGATAGGATCCACATTAATGACACCACTGAGCGTATTTGGAACAATGTCAATCATGAAGGATACACCATTCATGCAGGTATGAATATCCGCGGCAGCAACAGTCACCCAATAACCAGCCGGTAAATCGAACGTATGCAATACAGAATCCGAAACGGCCATGTTTTCAGTGCCACTGGCAGGATCGCCAAAGCTCCACTGAATATTGTACACCTGGCCAAGTAATTGGAAAGCCATCGCCTCGTCTTCACAATATTTTGTATCAAAAACAGGAGTTAATACCGGGCCTGCAGAAACGGTGACCATTTGTTTTTTAGTTGTACTACAACCACTAACCATTGTAACCGTAAGCGTAACTTCATACGTTCCGGCATCATTATAGGTATGTGATGGGTTTTGTAATGATGATACATTATCAGCACCACTCAGTGGGTCATCAAAATCCCAAGACCACGCGCTGATCGTTTCGCCTGGCATAAACGTGGTCAGGTCTTCAAATACAATAGGTGAAAAAGCGCAAATACCTTCATGTTTAAAATCAGCCACTGCACGAATGGTATCCGTCAGTTTTTGAAAATGACCACAAGTTGATGCATCGTATGGAAAGCCATTCAGAAGTGCGGTCATGACCACATGGTAAAAGCCGGGTTTCTCATACGTGTAATCAAAGACATCTGCATTGATCGCAGCAATCGTTCCTTCACTATTACTACGAATATACCAGTTGATCGATCCGGGAGTAAGACCAGCCACAAGCGGCGTATACTGATGGCTATTGCATTCAGTTTCAGACGCCGAAATACTAAAGTCATTGCTGATCAACGAACATCCTCCAGGAAAACCTGGTATTGGCGCGCCACACATTGCAGGTGCGCAACAATCTGTAAATGATATTTTCTGTGAGACCGTCTTGCAACCATATTGATTGGTTACTTCCACATGATAGGCCCCAAAGGTATTGACGATGAAGACCGGTCCGCCAGGGCCTATCAGTACATCATCCAGATACCATGCGTATGAATAGTCAGTGCCATCGGTGTTCGCTACGATGACGACGCCTCCCGGAATCGTTGCGCAAAATGTTTCTTCAGCAGCACTTGACAAATGAACAACGGGTGCAGGGTATGAAGTAATCTGAATGGTTTTATCATTGGTGCAACCAAATCCATCCGTGACTTCAACACCGAAAGATCCGGGTGGCAACTGAACATTGTTAAGCACACTGATCACAACATCGTTGTCATTGACCCACACATGGGACAAAAGTGGCTGATCGGTTGAGATCGGAACCAATTCATTTGCACATGCAGCTGTTGTCCCAACAATATTAAATACAGGTTGCGGATGGACCAGTACAGCCTTATCAATGGAAACACCACAGGCGTGAAGGCGCAATGTGGCCCCACCGGCTTTCGTCCAGAATACATCCACATTGTTTAAATCACTTTTCTTGATTTCACCATGATCGGCCGGAATGATTTCCCAGGAATACTCTGCCCCACTGATCAAACCTGTACTATATGTATCAATGGCATTGAAGCAACCATCATCAGGGCCGCTAATAGAGAGATCAGCAGCAGTACCAAGTATAAGTGTAACCGGATCCGACAGACAACCCTGGAATTGAATGTCAGCATGTACTGCTTCAATTATGTATGGTGGAGTAGATCCAAATGTATGTTGAAAGGATTGGCCCGTATAATTTGAAATAGACACACCATCTGTGACAACCCATTGTGTTGCAAAATTTCCCGCACTTTCGATCGTATATCCATAAGGTTGTCCAGGACATATTTTTCGTTCGCCATGGATGCCTAAAGGAATTGCAGGAATTGCAGTAACGATAATCGTTTGTCTTATAGATTCTGTACAATATCCTGCATCTGTATTGGTCGCTACAATCGAATATTCACCGGGAGGTGTATTGAACGTATAGATAAATAATGAACTAAGGCCGGGCTCGGTATAAAGGATAGTACCAGATGAATCTTCTACATGCCAGAAGACATTGACCGGGGAGAAAGTGTTGAATCCGGCTTCTGCCATTACCGTTGCAGTTTGATTTTGACATGCCTGGATATCACCGGATAACCGTATTTCCGGAGTGATAGAAACAGCAAGTGCGTCGCTGCCTGCGCATTCAAGGAAGCAGTTATTGTATTGAACATCTACTAATGATGAGGTAGTGACATTGACATCAGCCCATCTGACTGTAATGCCGTTGGTATTCTGGCCACCCAGTATGGTTCCTGAAGATCCGACCGTCCATTGATATTGTGTGCCGGGAAAATAGGGCACAGTATATGTTGTTATTTCTCCGGAACATACACTGATATCGCCATCGATCGGGCCATCAGGTGTTATGATGGGTACACGAAATGTATTTGAAGAAGTGCAATAAGAAACAGCACACCCGCTTACTGATAGTGTAATAAATCCATCTGGTCCTTCGTGCCAGATTACTTCGATAAAATCATCGGTGGTATTACCACCATTGACGATCGTACCATTGGAGGATACTGACCAATTGTACGTTGTACATCCATTGGTCGCAGCTGTATATCGTTGTCTGGTTTCAGGACAAACCGAATTGACACAATCCAATGTTGGTGCGGGAGCAGCCAGTACTTCTATGACGATTTGTTTTTCATCCGTGCAGTCACATATATTATCAGCCAGCAAGGTGACTGTATAAAAACCTTCGTTTGTGTAGGTATGAGAAGCGTCATATCCATTTGATTGCGCTCCATCTCCAAAGGACCAGGTATAATTGATCCCATTGAAAGAAAGATTTTCAAAATAAACTTCCTGATTCTTGCATACAGTGAGGGTATCTCCAATTGCTGGAGGCGTGGTGACAAAATCTGCGACGGGTTGTGGTTGGATGTCGAAGCAAAGAGTAGTAGTACAGCCGCCCTGGATAATAAGGGTTACCGATCCAGGTCCACCAGGGCCCCATGTAATCAAAATAGTGTTTTGACTATTAACGATATAATCATCCGCCCCTATGACTTCAACGGCATCAAAAAAGATCGGTGATAGGATCGTTGTTTGGGAAAAAGCACAAACATTATAACAGCCTTTGGTAGAATCCAATTCATAACATCCGATGACCTGAGGTGGGGTGATTTGTCCGAATGCATAGATGAAGACGCTATCAGTGAGTATAACCCCATTGACTGAAAGAGAACTACCAATCAAAAGATAGGTACCGGGGGCATTATAAAGAACAGTAGCGGAATTTACGTCTTGAAAGATAATAATGGCACCACCGGCCGGGGAGATAGTCCAGGTCGTGCTCATTATTTGCTCACTCGTTTCAATATTGTAGATAAAGGGTTGAGTAGAACAGATATCAACATCCTCACGGCCGAAAATCTCATAGAATTGACCGAAGGCTGGCTTGGCACAGCAGGTAAGTAGCAGGATCAGGTATAGTGTACGCATTGTATTGTTGATGTTGGGGCTTTGGCATTAAAGATAC
>JAGOIB010000095.1:1948-7869 GCA_017995875.1 Saprospiraceae bacterium | reverse complement strand
TCCTGATTCTCATCGTGCAGTTTCTTAAACCCGGTCGCCGGTGATGCACTGATCTTTCGGGATATCAATTTAAACCCAAACTCAGGAAGCTTTGCATTGATATAGGTCCATGCACCCATATTGCCTGGTTCTTCCTGGACCCATACGTTCTCTGCTGAAGGATACCTGCCACTGATTTCATTCAATTGAGGCTTATGCAGAGGATAGAGTTGCTCCAGTCGAACAATGGCAATATCAACCACTTTATTCTTCTCACGATAGTCCACCAGATCATAATAGATTTTCCCACTGCAATAGATTACGCGCCTTATTTTCTTGGCTTGTGCAGCCGTATGCTCTTCGGCAATGACAGGTTTAAACTGGGTTCCTGTTTCCAATTCAGATACGGAGGATATGCATGCCGGATGCCGCAATAAAGATTTTGGGGACATCACGACCAAAGGTTTCCTGAAATTCCATGTCATCTGACGCCGAATCAAGTGGAAGAAGTTGGCAGGAGTAGTCACATTGCATATTACCATATTACCATCACCACATGCCTGCAGAAACCGCTCAAGCCTCGCGCTGGAGTGTTCAGGCCCCTGCCCCTCATACCCATGTGGTAAGAGCATCACCAGACCACTCATCCTGTGCCATTTACTTTCAGCAGCGCTGATGTATTGATCGACTATCGTCTGGGCACCATTGAAGAAGTCGCCAAACTGAGCTTCCCAAATGACAAGATGATCGGGACTACCAAGAGAATATCCGTATTCAAATCCAAGTACTGCAAATTCTGACAACAACGAATTGTATATCATAAACAGTCCTTGCTTCTCTCCCAATTGACTCAACCGGTTATACGCCGTGTAGTTCTCTGCATCATAGATCACAGCATGACGATGAGAGAATGTTCCCCTTTGCACATCTTGCCCACTTATACGCACATTACGGCCATCTGTCAATAAACTTCCATAGGCCAATAATTCTCCAAGTGCCCAATCTATTTTTCCTTCTTCAATCAGCTTCTGTTTGCTCTTGTAGATTCGGGTGATTTTGCTGAGTGGTTGAAAACCTTCCGGCAATTTATGCAATCCTTCAAGAAGGCTTTTAACCCTGCTACCTTCTATACCGGTAGTTGGAATGATAAGCATATCCTCCAGAGAGGCATGTTTCTTCAACTGACGCCAGGCCAGTTCTGGCTCCTGATACTTGTAGGGCAATTTATTTTCCTTCACCATTTCAAGACGCTGTTGCAATACATCCCAATAGGATTTTTCAAGATCCTCGGCAAGTTTTGCTTCAACATCTTTTCGTCCGGCCAGTTTCTGCACATACAACTCGCGTGGATTAGGATGTGTACTGATGATGTCATACATCTCCGGCTGTGTAAACTGAGGATCATCACCTTCATTATGCCCATGCCGGCGATAACATACCATATCGACAAAAACATCATTATTAAATTTCTGGCGGTATTCAGTTGCAAGCCTTATGGCGAATACTACAGCTTCAGGATCATCCCCATTGACATGGAAGACAGGCGCCTGGACAAGGTTGGCCGCAGCAGTAGAATATGTAGAAGATCTTGCGTCATCAAAATCTGTTGTAAACCCAATCTGGTTGTTGATGACAAAATGCAATGTCCCACCAGTATAGTAACCTTCCAGTTGTGACATTTGTACAGTTTCATACACCACTCCCTGGCCGGCAGCTGCAGCATCGCCATGAATCAGGATCGGCATGATGCGATCGTAATCAGAATTGTAGAGCAGGTCTGCTTTCGAGCGAGCGAAACCTTCTACGACAGGATTGACAGATTCAAGATGGGAAGGATTAGGTACAAGTTTAAGATGTAATGTTTTCCCATCCGGGCCTTCAATCTGGGAAGAAAAACCAAGGTGATATTTTACATCGCCATCCCCGAAACTCTGCTCGGGATTCATGTTGCCTTCAAATTCATTGAAGATCTGGTCATAGGTTTTCCCAAGAAGATTAGCAAGGACATTGAGACGGCCTCTGTGGGCCATCCCAAAAATAAATTCATCTACCCCCATGGTGGCTGCCAGTTGGATGGCTGCATCCAATGCTGGAATGGTGGTCTCTCCTCCTTCGAGGGAAAATCTTTTCTGACCGACATATTTCGTGTGAAGAAACCGCTCGAATACGACAGCCCCATTCAATTTTTCCAGGATTCTTTTTTTGGTGTCCAGATCGAGGCCATAATCATCACTGTCCCCCAAACCCAACCTGTGTTCGATTCGCTCTTTAAGCCAGACCCTTTTCTCACGATTTTCGATATGGTTATATTCGAAGCCAATGTTTCCGCAATAGATAAGTCTTAGCCGTTGAAGTATTTCTTCAAGTGTAGATTCGGGCATCCCTATTTCCATTCCGGCCTGGAATGGTTTGTCAAGGTCTGATTCGGATAGATTGTAGTCCGCCAGGTCCAGGTGTGGTCGTCGGTCTTTACGTTGACGAATCGGATTGGTGGTGGACAATAAATGCCCGCGATTACGAAATCCGTGGATAATAGACATGACACCAAATTCTTTGATGGCATCTGATACTGGCTCGGAAGAAGTAGCTACGGATGCAGATGTATGGCCATTGCCATTTTGCCCAAATTCAAAGCCTTCAAAGAACAGACGCCACCCTTCATCTACGTTTTCAGGGTTTTGTTGATATGACTGATAGAGGGCATCTATATATTGAGGGTGGGCATTAAATACGTGGCTGTAATCTTTCATGGTGAATGGTTAAGCAGAGGCCAAAAATAATTAGATTTAAGGTAACCCCTGATAACACCGGAAATGGCCTTTGGGTTGCCCTGTTTGATATAAATAAGTACGGACAAGTCGCGACCTGTCCGTATTTATTTATTAAAAACCTGTAATGTTTTTTACATCTTCTTTTCCATCTGTGACAGCTTGCGTTGCATATCTAGCACAGTCTCTTGCAACCAGTCAGCTTTTTGTTGACGGGCATCAGAGAATACTATATGCGCATGATATCGCCAGATCTCCCTGATATCTGCATAAGAAATGGTATATGGAGAGTACACCTCATTGTCCGAAATAGCAGTAATGTGATTTTCAGCAAGGTGGTTTTTTATCCGTTTATAGACGATCCCATCCTTTTCGGTAACGATGATATACGTCTTATCGTCTTTGAGATCTTTGATCGACTCCACGTATTTTGAAATCACCAACGATCCTGAGGGCATCGGTAACATTGAATCTCCATGGATCTCAAATGCGCGATAACTGCCGGTAGGTAAATTGGGGATATACATTTTAGGAAGCTCACTGATAAATTCAGGATCCTGGAAACCATCCAGATAGCCAGCTTCTGCCTTCGAATAGACCAATTCAATATTTTGCCGCTGATCCTGGTCCATTGTGATGGCCAACACCCGTAATGTTTCCCCCCGAGCTATCTCCAACTCATCGAAATCGATTCGCTGGCTTAATAACCGATCAATGGGCTGCTTAAAGAAAAAGGATATTTTCTGGAGCATGGTGATATTTGGCTCCACTTTGCCAAGTTCATATCCACTCCAGGTGGTCCGGGGGATTTCAAGAAGATCGGCAAGCTCCTGCTGGCTATGGCCAGTCTTGCGTCTTAAAAACTGAAGATTGTGAGCAAGCATGGTATATAATGGCTTTGTACACGGCGAAAGTACAAAAATTCGTCATAATTATGACTGTTTTTTAGCCTTAGTTTTTATTTAGGAGTTTGGGCCAGACGTATTCTAAACTCAAACCAATATCTGCCATTCATCAATATTGGTAGAAAAAGCTTAGCTAATTTTGACACAACCATCTATTTTTGAAGAAAAATCCAAAAATCATGAAACACCTATTCTCCTTATTCGCCTTACTCTTTACCCTGAGCTTAGCCGGGCAATCTCAATATCAATCTGCACAGACCTACATTAAGGATTTGGCCCGTTTCTGGTCCGATCCTTCAAACCTGGACCAGTTAAATGACAGCAGAGCTGGACTTGTGATAACCCATAAACTTGATAGTGTAGTTACGAAAAACAATGTTTTTGCGACCACACTGAAAACAGAAATGGAATATAATTCCCTGGGTCACACCACTAAAATCAACCAGTATGGTCTTGACTCAGCAACCCAGGTGCTTCGCCTTGAAGGAATCACCACATTTGAATATCAAATACCTGGATATCCATCTCATATTCTCTCTCAAGGGTTAAATCTGGAAACGCAGCAAATGGAGCCACAGTTGGAAATGGATATTGAATACGATGCTTCCAACAGGTTGGATAGTGTTGTTATTTCTATTGAAGATCCTTTATTCGGAGGTGGCTTTGGTCCTTTTATAGGGCTTAAGCAGGTATATAGCGGTGATCTCCTTATACAGACCAGAAATTGGCTGTTCATTGCCTTATTAGGTGGGTGGGTGCCGGCATCCGTGACAGATTTCCAATATGACGATGATGACTTATTGGTTGATGCGCTGACATCAACTATTGATTTAGGAACAGGTTCTATTGAACCGAGTGACAGGACAACGTATAGCTATAATGCGCAAGGGCTCAGGGAAACTCAAACACAATTCGTATGGTCAGATCCTGTTTGGGAGCCAACCGAACGTTACAATTATACATATCATGCCAACAAAACTATTGCGGAGGAAAAGAGACAGATTTATAACACCACATCACAAACCTGGGATGATAATGTCTGGACACTCTATCCAATTGAAAATGTCACCGAGGAATATCCTTTTTCTTCATATTACTGGGATATTGCCTCAGGCAGCTGGTATGTAACAGACTCTACTGTCAACTTATTAAACCCTGCACTAAAGTGGGGACAAGTAGCTGTACCCTCACAGTTAGGTTTTCTGGCTTTGCTTGGGGGTGAAGGCACTGTCAATTACTTTGATGACCCCGATGGTTCCAGTATCGACGAATCCCGTTATTTTATTTCTGATTCACTGTCCCTGGATTTGCATTTTGAAAGTTTGGATTTCTATTATTATTCATTGTTTGATGGTTCACACATCAATACCGTCCTGCCTGAAAATATAAATGTATCTCCTAATCCTGCTACCAGTCAGTTTACAATCGATTTTGATCAACAAACAAAGGCAACATACAATGTTGTCAATATAGCAGGCGTGACAGTTGTGCGAGGAGATTTGCTACAAGGGAAAAACAGGATTCAAACTTCCGATTGGGCCCCTGGTATGTATTATATTACGATACAACTTCAGGATGGAACTATTTATGTGCACAAACAATCGGTGCAATAGAATCGGCAAGCTAAAACACTAAAAAGAAACTCCATCCAGCGGAATACTACCGTTGGATGGAGTTTCTTGTGCTAAGTAAAGCCGAAGTATCTCCGTAACCAACGATATCCCGTTGTTGCCATTGGATGGAGTTCTTTTCGCCAACTACCGATGACACTTCATTGATTTATCTATAACTCACCCCCTTGCCCCTCTCTCATAAATTGATTTTCACTACGCAAATGACATGCTTAAGAGAGAGGGGTGATTTGATTTTACATTTTTAAGGATTGGTAAATAGAAGGTATGAGGGGATCAGAGCATATTCTCTGCGGGGTGCCAGAACAAGGATTTAAAATCTACAACGGTATCATTCTTCACTTTCACTCCTTCACGTTCAAGCGCATGCTGCATATATTTCGGATCCTGAAAATGAAGTCTTCCGCTAAGATATCCTTCCCTGTTGACTACACGATGTGCAGGGATCGGACCATCCATTACACTTGAATTGCGCAATGCCCAACCCACCATTCTCGCAGATCCTAAGGACAAAAAATCAGCTATTGCCCCATAGGTTGAGACTCTTCCTGCAGGAATAGACCTGACTACTTCGTACACATCCTCGATGTAGTGAGTTTTTGCCATGGTTAGCAGTTAGCAGTTAGCAGTTAGCAGTT
>JAGOIB010000095.1:0-1848 GCA_017995875.1 Saprospiraceae bacterium | reverse complement strand
GTTAGCAGTTAGCAGTTAGCAGTTAGCAGTTTGTTTTTTATATAGCCGATAAAATTACAATTTCATAAATGCAATTTCAATTTCTTATGCCCCAATATCTAAACTTTCAAAACACAATACCCAACAGACAAAATTTTTGATAAGCTCTTGCGCCTCTTTAGCCTCTTTAGCTTCTTTAGCCTCTTACTCCTCATTACCCCCTTCCTCTATTTACCATCTCACGCGAATGAATTATCTTGTTCCTTGCAAAGCCAAATGATTATTTCATGAAAGGACCGGCGATTTTTTTAGCACAGTTTATAGGAGATGAGGCTCCATTTAATAGCCTGGAAGGATTATGTACCTGGGCTGCGGGACATGGATATGAAGGTATTCAGATTCCGACCCTGGACCCGAGGCTTTTTAATCTTGAACTTGCATCCGAAAGCAAAACCTATTGCGATGAATGGAAAGGAAAGGTGAATGATCATGGACTTCAACTTTCTGAACTATCCACACACATCCAGGGGCAACTTGTAGCCGTGCATCCGGCATACGATGTTATCTATGATCTGTTCGCGCCAACTGCAGTAAGAGGAAACTCAAAAGCAAGGACAGAATGGGCCACAGAACAAATGAAAATGGCCGCCAGAGCCAGCGCGTATCTTGGCCTCAAAGCCCAGGTTACCTTCTCAGGATCACTTGCATGGCCATACATCTATCCGTGGCCACAAAGACCTGCAGGTTTGATAGAACAAGCCTTCAATGAATTAAGCCTCCGCTGGATGCCGATCCTTAATTATTTTGATGACAAGGGGATTGACCTTTGTTTCGAACTGCACCCGGGAGAAGACTTGCATGATGGAGCCAGTTTTGACAGGTTCCTTGATTTATGCGATGAACATCCAAGACTTTGCATCAATTATGATCCCAGCCACTTCGTATTACAACAAATGGACTATTTGCAGTTTATCGATCTGTACGAAGATCGCATCAGGGCCTTTCATGTAAAAGATGCTGAGTTTAATCCGGACGGAACGAATGGTGTGTATGGAGGATATCAGGATTGGGTTGATCGTGCCGGAAGATTTAGAAGCCCAGGTGATGGAGATATAGACTTCACAGCCATCTTCAGCAAATTCGCCCAATATGGTTTTGATGGTTGGGCCGTACTCGAATGGGAGTGTTGTATCAAAGACAGTGAACAAGGTGCTGCAGAAGGTGCTCACTTTATTCGAAGCCACATGATCAAAGTGACCGAACGCGCTTTCGATGATTTTGCAGGTGGCGTGTATGGACAGAAGACAAACAGGAAGATACTAGGGTTGGATTAAGTTAGCAGTTAGCAGTTAGCAGTTAGCAGTTAGCAGTTAGCAGTTAGCAGTTTGCAGTTTGCAGTTTGCAGTTTGCAGTTTGCAGTTTGCAGTTTGCAGTTTGCAAATTTTGTCCAACAAATTACAAAATAGGAAGGCATAAAGTACTCCAACGATGCATCAAACTATTTTAACTATAAAGAAGTGGACTCAACTATTGAGCAATTGAAATAAAGCATTTGATGAACAGGAATATTAAAAATATAGCTGGAATCCTGCTGTTTTTCATGCAGATGAGTTTGCTTGCAGCGCAGGAGACAGATTGGAAAACAATGATTGAATCGTGGCGGGTGGCATACAACACTCCGGGGATGTCTGTGGGTATCATCCGGAATGGGGAAGTGGTTTTTGTCGACGGGTTTGGTGTTCTTGAAGAAGGAAAGACACAAAAGGCTGATAAGAACACGCTCTATTCTATTGCGTCAAATACAAAAGCATTTATTTCTGCTTCGATTGCCACATTGGTGCGTGAAGGCAAGATGAACTGGGATGACCG
>JAGOIB010000013.1:26578-29891 GCA_017995875.1 Saprospiraceae bacterium | reverse complement strand
ATATTTACAACGCCCTTAGTTGTTCCGCAAAGGTGACATATCAATACATTTCTTCCTTTGTGATACGTCAATGCCACATCACATTGATTGCATTCAGCCACCCATTCACAAACACTGCATTTTAAAACGGGTGCATATCCCCGCCTGTTTTTAAAGATGATAATTTGTTTTTTTTGAGCCAATGTATTCTTCATGGACTCAATCAGTGTATGACTGTACATCGATCCTTCAGCAGACTTGTCTTTTCTACGATCAATCAAAGTAACCTTTGGCAATTCAAGTCCCTGAAACCGCTCCGATAATTCTACTCGCCCATATTTCCCGGTTTCAGTTTGATAATATGTTTCAACAGAAGGTGTCGCAGTACCTAATAGCACTTTTGCTTTCAATTCCATGCCCAATACCATTGCCATATCCCGTGCATTGTAACGGGGATTTGGATCATGTTGCTTGTAGCTTGGATCATGTTCTTCATCAACAATGATGAGTTTCAGATTCTGAAAAGGAAGGAAAATACTTGAACGCACCCCTGCGACAATGGGTATGCCGGATTTCACCTGGTTCCAGACATCTACACGTTCGTTTTCATTGAGTCTTGAATGTGATATTGTAATCTGACGGCCAAACAACTGTTTCAGGCGTTGCAATAATTGCACACTCAATCCTATTTCAGGCACGAGATAAAGTACCTGGCCACCTTCCCTGATGATGTCACGGATGATCTCTGTATAGATCAGCGTCTTTCCGCTTCCGGTTACGCCATGCAACAACACCACTTCTTTATCCAGCCATTGTTGGCGGATATGCATTAATGCATCTTCCTGAATAGAGGTCAATGTTGTTGCAATATCTTCCGCGACTTTCCCGTAACGGTCCATCCGGTTGACTTCCTTGATGATCTCTTTAAATATTCCTTTTTGTATCAATGTTTGAAGCACACTTTTACCGACCTCTGCTCTTGCCAAAACGTCTTTAGGTTCGACGGCAGGTAAATCTTTTCCTGCAATAGCCAGATAGCTCAGGATCAGAGAGGTTTGTTTTTCAGAGCCGGATACTTCTTCAATTGCTTGCGCTAAACCGGATTCGGTTCTGAAGTCATCACCTAATTGAACTAGCTTTATTTTCTTTGGTATATATTTTTCAGAGAGTTCTTCCACCACCAGGATCATCCCCAACTGGTATAAAGTAACAATGTGTGGGTACAATGCCTTGAGGCCGCTCGTTTTCTGCAGATCTTCCAGTGTAATGGATGATCTTGGCTCAATGATCCTGAATAAGGTGTATAAAGGTTCTGCAAGTTGAAGAATATCATCTTCTTCTACCGGCATTGCTTTTATGATCGTTTCACTGGATAAAAGCAATGCACCCGGGAGGGCTGCCTTCATCACCTCTCCAGTCGTACAGCAATAATAATTGGCCATCCAAAGCCATATTTTATACTGCCAGGGGACAATAACAGGGTCCTTATCAAGGATGCTGATGATTTCTTTTGTCTTGTATTCGGGTGGCCGTACCCCCATTTTGACGATCAGGCCGGCATATCTTTTACGGCTTCCAAACTGAACTTCAACCCGTTTGCCAAAGGTGGCACTGTCCGCTAATGCTGGGGGAATGAGGTAGGTATACGTATTGTCCAATGCCAACGGCAAAAGAATTTCGGCATAGATTCCCCGGGTATCGGACATAAGGGCTAAGGTCTGAAAATTAAACTTTATCGGATGAAATTGCCACAATCGGCCTCAATCTCTTAACTACAATTATTTTTGCGCCTTATTGTTTAACAATCAACCATGGCCCAGCTTTCAGAACAGGAGATCGTCCGCAGGCAGAATCTTCAGAAAATTATTGATTTAGGCATCAATCCCTATCCTCCGGAACTCTTTCCGGTCAATGCCTATGCGGCCACCATCAAAAAGGAATTTAATCCGGAAGAGAAGAACTTTCAGGACGTCGTACTTGCCGGACGAATGATGTCTAGCCGAATCATGGGGAAAGCAGCATTTGCTGAAATACAGGATACCACTGGCAGAATACAGATATATATCAATCGTGACCAGATCTGTCCCGGTGAAGACAAATCATTGTATGATCAGGTTTTCAAGCATTATCTCGACCTCGGAGATTTTATCGGCGTAAAAGGTTACACGTTTATTACCAAGACCGGTGAGACCTCCATTCATGCAAGTGAACTTGTCTTATTGAGCAAAGCTCTTCGTCCGTTACCTGTTGTAAAAGTGGATGCTGAGGGTGTGGTGCATGATGCATTTACAGATCCTGAACAACGCTATCGTCAGCGTTATGTTGACCTCGTCGTCAACCCGGACATACGCAAGGTATTTGAAGACAGGACCAAGATGTACAATACGATGAGGAACTACCTCAATCAAAAGGGATATCTGGAAGTTGAAACACCTGTTCTGCAACCACTCTATGGTGGTGCTGCGGCAAGGCCTTTCAAGACACATCACAATACGCTTGATATGACCTTGTACATGCGTATTGCCAATGAACTTTATCTCAAGAGGCTTATCGTAGGTGGAATAGAAGGTGTGTATGAATTTAGCAAAGATTTCAGAAATGAGGGGATGAGCAGGTTTCACAATCCGGAGTTTACCCAGATTGAATTATATGTTGCCTACAAGGATTATGAATGGATGATGAACCTTGTCGAAGAAGTGATTGAGAAAGTTGCATTAGATATCCATGGAGATACCAAAGTTCAGGTAGGAGAGCATTTGATTGATTTCAAAAGGCCCTGGAAGAGGTTCACGATGTTTGAGGCGATAGAACATTTTACTGGTATTGATATCAGTCAGATGGATGAAACTGAATTAAGGGCAACAGCAAAGAAACTTCATATACATATTGAGGGTACAAGTGGCAAGGGAAAAATCATCGATGAGATCTTTGGTGAAAAATGTGAGGCTCAACTTATACAGCCAACGTTTATAACAGACTATCCGGTAGAGATGTCGCCATTGGCTAAAAAGCACAGAACAAAACCGGGATTGGTTGAGCGGTTTGAAGCTATTTGTAATGGAAAAGAAATATGCAATGCATTTTCTGAATTGAATGATCCTATCGATCAGCGTGAACGCTTTGAAGAACAGCTTGAACTAGGAAAGCGCGGAGATGATGAAGCCATGATGTTAGATGAGGATTTCCTGAGAGCACTTGAATATGGGATGCCACCTACTGCTGGTTTGGGTATTGGAATGGATAGGTTGGCGATGATCATGACCAACTCTAAATCCATTCAGGATGTGATCTTTTTTCCGCAGATGAAACCTGAAGCATAGGGCATAGAGCATAG
>JAGOIB010000013.1:8175-26478 GCA_017995875.1 Saprospiraceae bacterium | reverse complement strand
ATGGGAAGGAATACATCAACCCGGCTGCCGAATTTTATAAATCCAAATTCTTCTCCGCGGCTGAGTAAGGCGCCAGGCTTTGTGTAGCAGACTATTTTGCGGGCGACCTTGCCGGCAATTTGTCTGAGGAGAATGAGGTTTTGTTTCTTCCTGATGACCACTGTATTCCGTTCATTCAGCTCTGATGATTTTGGATGCCAGGCAACGAGGTATTCGCCAGGATGATATTGTACATAGACCACTTCTCCTGTGACAGGGCTTTTATTGGAATGCACATTGAGTGGTGACATGAAGATGGAAACCTGGATGACATCTGTATGGAGATATTCTTTTTCAAAGGTATGTTCGATGACGACCACTTTGCCATCAGCGGGAGCAAGAATAAGGTCGGTGTTTTTGGTGCCATGTACCCTTGGTGGATTCCTGAAGAAAATAAGAAACAGGCCAAGGAAAAAGATGCCAATACCTAAAACCAATCCAGTGAGAATAGATGGGAAGAAGAAGAACAACGCCCCGGCGATGAGAAAAAACAGCAATGAATAGAGGAGGTAGAAGACTCCTTCCCTGTGCAGTCGGTATATCATAGCACAAATATATAATAAGCTAGCGCAGCTACCGGCAAGACAAATAAGAGCGAATCATACCTGTCCAGGATGCCTCCGTGGCCGGGTAATAAACTGCCGCTATCTTTTGCCCCGGCATTCCTCTTTAAGGCAGACTCCCAGAGATCACCTGCCAGCGCAAAGAAAGGGGTGGTAATGCTCAGGAGAAGGATATAACCGGTAGGTATTTCAGGCCAGATTTTCAGCAATGACCATCCTGTCAATACAGCTATAATTCCGCCACCAATCGTTCCCTCTATGCTCTTACCGGGGGAAAGTAATGGTGCAATTTTATGCTTGCCCCATTGTGATCCGATCATATACGCACCCACATCATTGAGCCAGATCAGGAATACAGGAACCAGCACTAATTTGTAATCATATGCTGCGAATAAAAAAAGGCAACCACTTAAAGCGGGTAATCCAATATAACTCGTTGCGCTGTAAAAGGCATTATTTGTTTTTACCAATTGACTTACATCCTTGTTGATGAAAAGCTGCAGAAGAAATAAAGCACCAATAACCAAGGGAATAAATACAAGGATTCCGATAGGTGTTATTTTATGAATTAAATAATATCCTGTACCTGCAATGATGATGGATAGTATCGCAGGGAATATGAACATCTGCATAGCGGAGAAGGCTATTTTTTCTAACTGAAAGTATTCACGTGTTCCTGCAAATACAATCAGGCAGAGCCATAACAAATATGTCCATGGTGAATATACGATAGCACCTAATGTGATGGCCACAATAAAAAAACCAGTTATGGATCGTGTGATGAGTTCAGGCCTGTTCACGGAGATTCCGGTTTTTATGAATAGCCGTAGAGATAAAATACATCACAGCAATACTTATAGGCAACATCCACCACTGGAGTTGATCGCTGCTTTTTTCATCAAAGGTTGTTACATCCATACCTGTGGCATAAATGAGGACAATTTGAATCCCATTGTTAAATGCATGTGCCAACATGGGCACCCAAAGATTTCCGGTCCAATGGTATAAATAGCCCAATACAATCCCCAAAACCATGCGTGGTAAGAAACCTTCAAACTGCAAATGGATGGCGCTGAAAATAATAGCAGAAATCCAGATTGCTACGATTGGATTCCTGAGCATTAGCCCAATTTGCTTTTGTATAATACCTCTGAAAATAAGTTCTTCTCCGATACCCGGTAAAATGGCGATAATGACAAGATTGAAAAAAAAGATCAATGGCGTATCCATTTGAAGGATAGCCTTGAGCGTGTCCTCTGCCTGGCTTTCGAAGGCACTGGCCCATGCAGGCAGGGGGATAGCTTCATTGACCAGAAAACTCAGGTTGACCACTGGATAAGCCGCCAGTAAAAAGAAAATACCAAGCACCGTGAGTGGTAATCCAGGATTTGTTCCAAGATCAAGTCCTGACAAGAACTTTGACTGATAAAAAATCCAGCCAAACGCTAATCCGGGAAGTATAAATGTCATGACATGTTGTACAGTTAGGAGTCCCCTGATAAGGTTGGGAGAGAAGTCCATTGTACCCTTCTGGCTCATTTCCATAATTTCAGCAAAACTCAGGCCTCCAAGCAACATCAATGCTGCTGAAACCAGAGCGGTAACCATCAGTCCTCCTATCACGAGGCCTATCATCACCATGAGCCTTAAAAAATGATCGTAACTTGTCATGCCATTGTTTGGTGCAAAATAGGGATTCCTTTACGGAGTGGATTGCAGGTAATAAAATAAAGCATATATGAGACCAGAAAAGGTCAGATTGAGTGTCAATATTAATAAGATCGCCCTTATACGTAATAGTCGCGGAGGTAATGCCCCTGACCTGTTGCAGATCGCCAGAGACTGTGAAAGCTTTGGAGCTGACGGCATCACTATCCATCCACGTCCGGATCAACGCCATATCCGCTATAGTGATATCCCCGCCTTGAAAGAAGTGGTTAAGACTGAACTTAATATAGAGGGTAATCCGACAGAAGATTTCATCCAAAGAGTGATTAAGCACAAACCTCATCAATGCACACTGGTACCAGATAGCCCCTCTGCTTTGACTTCTGACCAGGGGTGGAATACCGTTGAAGAGAAGAGTTTCTTGACAGAGGTAGTCACAGAACTAAAGAATGCAGGAATTAGGGTTTCTATTTTTGTTGATGCATCCCCGTTAATGGTTGAAGGTGCGGCAATGGTTGGGGCGGATAGAATTGAATTCTATACAGGGCCCTATGCTGCTCAATTCAAAGTCGATCCAGCTAAAGCCATCCAGGCTCATGAGGAAGCTGCCCATGTGGCTAATGCAGTAAAAATCGGAGTCAATGCCGGTCATGACCTCAATCTGGAAAACCTTAGATATTATGTGCAAAAACTTCCTAATCTATTGGAGGTTTCAATAGGGCATGCCCTGGTTTGTGATGCATTATATTATGGACTAAGCAATGTAATTAGTATGTATCAGCACCAGCTAAGACCTCAGTTTATCCGGTTAGATGATCATTGAAAAAAGTGCTTATCTGATTTAATAAAGCCAATCGAAGCAGGTTCGTTTTTTCTGATGGCAAGGGACAGGCCCAAGATTTTTGTACTTGTTTTCACTTTATCCTTGACATGAGGTTAAAAAGTTGGTACATTTCGTGTAGGATTTAGATTTGAGCAATTAAGTTTTGAGATTGAAGCAAGAAGAATTGTTGACGCGGTTTAGGGATTATCTGCAATACGAAAGGAGATATTCGGTTCATACGCTTGATGGATATCTTAGTGATATCAGTCAATTTGCAGGGTTTTTGCACTTACAATATGGCGAAAACGATTTCAGTAAGGCGACTCATCAGCATGTCCGGAGTTGGGTCGTATCCTTATTGAGCCATAAAAGTCAGACTGTTTCGATCAGAAGGAAGCTATCTGCCCTGACTCATTTGTTTAAATGGATGAGGAAGAAAGAATTGATCAATATCAATCCTCTCCAAAAAGTGCATCTGCCTAAAATACCCGAGCGCTTGCCAAAGGCGCTCCCTGAAACAGTAATACAACGACTTTGGACATCATTTTCTACTGATAATGAGCCATATACATATTCAATACTCAGAGACCATGCTATGATTGGGTTGTTGTATGGCTCTGGATTGAGAAGAAGCGAACTTATAGCTCTTGCCTGGCCGGACATCGATACTTCAAGGGGTTCGATAAGGATTAAAGGAAAGGGCAGGAAATACCGTCAGGTGCCGGTCAGCAAGGAAATGATTGATTTGTTGGGCCGACTTAAAGCAATTGCTAAGACCACATTTGAAGGCTTGACCGTTGACGAGGTAATTCTTACGGATAGTGGAAAACCATGTTATCCTAAATTTGTCTATAACAGGGTAGTGGTGATGCTGGGAACATTTACAACGGCCGAGAAGAAGAGTCCTCATATCCTGAGGCACAGCATGGCAACGCATCTGATGGATCATGGGGCAGAACTTAATGCGGTGAAGGAAATCCTGGGCCATGCCAGTCTGGCGGCAACTCAGGTATATACACACAACTCAATATCAAGAATTAAGGAAGTATACCGGCAAGCTCATCCTGCTTCGAGGCAGAAGATTTGAGCCGGATTTTTTAATAAAGAACGTATTTAACCAAAAAAACACAAGATTATGAAGATTCACTTGACAGCGATTCATTTTGATGCTGACCAGAAGCTGATCGATTATATTGAGAAGAAGGCTTCTAAGCTGAACCAGTTTTTTGACAGGATCACGGACGCGCAGGTTTTCCTTAAATTGGAGAATTCGGGGCAGGTAAGGGATAAAATCGTTGAATTAAAGTTGATGGTACCAGGAGATACGCTGATCGCCACAGAAGTGAGCAAGACCTTTGAAGGTGCAGCAGATGCGGCGGTGGATAATATGAAACGGCAATTGAGTAAACATAAAGAGAAGCTTCAGGACAAATCCGGGAATACGAAGTCTTCCGCAGCATAGAAAATTATTGCCGGGTAATCATATTAAAATCTTAGAATAGTTATATCTTTGCATTCGCTTTCGGGGAAAGCCCTGGAAAAGTATATATAATTCATTGATATACAGGTTGGTATACATCAAAATCAGCCTTAGAATCAAAAAGATTACAATACCCATTTTGATAGGTTAATGTGACTTTCGCTACTCCCTGATGGAAATTGGGGATCATTTATTCGTAGACACTGAAAGATCAAGTGAGCACTTTTGTGAAAGACCATAGGGGCTACAGACTTTCTTCATAGGCCAGTGTAGCTCAGTTGGTAGAGCAGCTGATTTGTAATCAGCTGGTCGGGGGTTCGAGTCCCTCTACTGGCTCAACTGTCGGTTTTTAGTGAGACGGACACAAAGTAAGGAGGGGGTGCGCCGGAGTTGGAGAGCCGGGCCAGACTGTAAATCTGGTGTCTCAGACTGAATAGGTTCGAGTCCTATCACCCCCACAATCCTGAGTGTGTGTGAGTTTGGGTGTGTGTGGAAAAAGCGAAAGGAATACGAAGCGAATTGAAAAGATTGAATACGCGGGCGTAGCTCAGTTGGTAGAGCATCAGCCTTCCAAGCTGAGGGTCGAGGGTTCGAGTCTCTTCGCCCGCTCTGATAGTATCATGACAAAGGTTGTGATATAAGCCGATGTAGCTCAGCGGTAGAGCACTTCCATGGTAAGGAAGGGGTCAAGGGTTCAATTCCCTTCATTGGCTCAGACGCTTATCATGTAGATTGAACACAGTAAAACAAGGAATCAGTATTTCGTTAATTTATATCTTCTAAAAAATAGATCCATGGCAAAAGAAACCTTTCAGCGGACCAAACCTCACGTAAACATCGGTACTATCGGTCACGTTGATCACGGAAAGACGACGCTAACAGCGGCAATTACATCAGTATTGTCTGATATGGGATTGGCTAAAAAGGCTTCCTATGACTCTATTGATGCTGCTCCTGAAGAAAAAGAAAGAGGTATCACTATCAACACAGCTCACGTAGAGTATGAGACCGTCGCACGTCACTATGCTCACGTAGACTGTCCTGGTCACGCTGACTATGTGAAAAACATGGTTACCGGTGCTGCCCAGATGGATGGTGCTATCCTTGTTGTAGCTGCAACAGACGGACCGATGCCACAAACCCGCGAGCACATCCTGCTTGCCCGTCAGGTTGGTGTACCTAAAATCGTAGTCTTCATGAATAAGGTAGACCTTGTAGATGATGCAGAAATGCTCGAGCTTGTTGAAATGGAAGTTCGCGAACTTCTGGAGCAATATGGTTTCGACGGCAACAACTCTGCTATCATCAAAGGCTCTGCATTGAAAGCTCTCGAAGGCGAGGCTAATGGTGTTGCTTCTATCAAAGAATTGATGGATGCTGTGGATACACAAATCCCAAATCCAGTACGCGAAATCGACAAGCCATTCCTTATGCCGGTAGAGGATGTATTCTCTATCACAGGTCGTGGAACAGTTGCTACAGGTCGTATCGAGCGTGGTGTGATCAACACTGGTGATACAGTTCAAATCATCGGTATGATGAAAGAAGGTGAAAAACCTTTGACATCAACTGTTACCGGAGTTGAGATGTTCCGTAAGATCCTCGACAGAGGTGAAGCTGGCGATAACGCAGGTCTTCTCCTCAGAGGTATTGAAAAGGATCAGATCCACCGTGGTATGGTTATCTGCAAACCGGATTCTGTTAAACCTCACAAGAAATTTAAGTGCGAAGTTTACGTACTTGGAAAAGATGAAGGTGGACGTCATACACCATTCTTTAATGGTTACCGCCCACAGTTCTATTTCCGTACCACTGACGTAACAGGTGATTGCAAATTACCTGAAGGTGTTGAAATGGTAATGCCGGGAGACAATGTTTCTCTCGAAGTGACCCTGATCAATACAATCGCTATGGAGAAAGGACTTCGTTTCGCTATCCGTGAAGGTGGACGTACAGTTGGTGCAGGTCAGGTGACAGAAATCCTTGACTAATCCAGTACGGATTGAATACTGATTAATCATCCGGCAGGGAAGATGCCAAAGGGAATTATCCCTGCCGGATCTTTTTAATAAAAGAATTGCTTTATCCTTTTTATGAATATCCGATAGCGGGTGTTGGGGAAGGGTGATGATTTAGGGAGGTAGCTCAATTGGTAGAGCGGCGGTCTCCAAAACCGTAGGCTGCGGGTTCAATTCCTGTCCTCCCTGCCAACAGAATTGGTTGACCGTTGGATGAATTGTTGAACGGTATTTTGAAAGTAAATAAAGACGATGGAACAGATAAAGCTATATCTCATCGAGAGTTATAACGAATTGATCAACAAAGTAACCTGGCCTACCTGGGCTAATCTTCTGGGCAGTACAAAGGTTGTGTTGATTGGGTCATTGATTATAGCACTGGTTGTACTCGTAATGGATGCATTCAGTAAGCAATTTACAGAGCTACTGTATAATATATAATATCAGTACAGGATGTCTGAAGGCAAAAAGTGGTATTCATTACGTGTGATTTCCGGCAAGGAGCGCAAGATCAAAGAGCGCATTGAACTGGAAATCAAAAGAGCGGGCTGGGACGATGTTGTCACCCAGGTGCTTGTGCCTTCGGAGAAAGTGTATAAAATCCGGAACGGGAAAAAGGTGATCCTTGATCGCAATATTCTCCCCGGGTACATTTTGTTAGAAGCTGATCCTGAACGATTCTCTTCAGAAATTGTTCTCGGTATCTCTAATATGCCAAATGTCATTCATTTCCTGGGTCGTCAGTCACCGATTCCGATGCAGGAGAGCGAGGCAAACAGGATGCTTGGTAAAGTTGATGATTCACAAGGATTGGTAGAATCCATGGTAGAACCCTTTATCCAGGGTGAAATGGTTAAAATCATTGATGGACCGTTTAACGACTTTGTCGGGGACATCAAGGAGATCAATGAAGAAAAGAAGAAGCTGAAAGTCATCGTGAAGATTTTCGGCCGTGGAACAGAGGTGGAACTTAACTTTATGCAGGTTGAGAAAACCTCTTGATAATAAGATAATTAGACATTAAGACCTAAAGTCCATTATGGCAAAGGAAATAGAAACATTCATCAAATTGCAAGTGAAAGGCGGCGCCGCTAATCCAGCTCCTCCGGTAGGTCCAGCATTGGGATCTAAAGGGGTAAACATCATGGAGTTTTGCAAACGCTTCAACGCACGTACAGCGGATACCCCAGGCAAGCTTGTTCCGGTTATCATCACTGTTTACAAAGACAAGTCATTTGAGTTTGAACTCAAGACTGCTCCTGCAGCTGTTCAATTGCTTGAGGCCTCTAAAGTAAAATCTGGTTCGCCAGAGCCAAATCGCAAGAAGGTGGGCTCTGTTACCTGGGATCAGGTGACGGTAATTGCACAGGACAAAATGAATGACCTGAATGCTTTTACACTTGAATCAGCCATTTCAATGGTAGCGGGTACAGCAAGGAGCATGGGATTGACAGTCACAGGAACACCACCTGCTGGTATCGTAGTGAAAGTATAACAACTGTAAAGACACTTCTTTCCCAAAAAGATGGGAAAGGGAACCATAAGATTAATTCATTAAAAGGGAGTAACTGGTTTATAATAGCCGTTGCGCCAAAACCTTTAAAACAATTTTTGAATGGCTAAGCTTAGCAAAAAAATGGCTATCGCTTCCAAGAAAGTAGATAGCGCCAAGCTTTATGACCTCACAGAGGCTATGAAGTTGGTAAAGGAAGTGAATGTGACGAAATTTGACGCCTCAGTCGATCTTCATATTCGCTTAGGTGTTGACCCAAGAAAGGCCGATCAGGCTATACGGGGCACTGTAAGTCTCCCTCACGGAACTGGTAAAACAAAGAAAGTACTTGTGCTATGTACCCCTGATAAGGTACAGGAAGCATTGGATGCCGGTGCGGATTTCGCAGGTCTTGATGAGTATATCACCAAGATCCAGGAAGGATGGACTGGAATCGATGTCATCGTTGCGATGCCATCTGTTATGGCCCAGGTGGGTAAAGTAGGTAGAATCCTCGGTCCTCGCGGATTGATGCCAAACCCGAAATCTGGTACAGTTACCATGGATATTGCAGGTGCTGTAACAGAGGTGAAGGCAGGTAAGATTGCTTTCAGGGTAGATAAATTTGGAATTATACATTCCCCTGTAGGACGTGTTTCATTTACTGCTGAAAAATTGCAGGAAAATGCCCTTGAACTTCTCCATACGATTCAAAGACTCAAGCCAAGTAGCGCGAAAGGAATCTATATGAAGACGATTTCCGTGGCGTCTACAATGAGCCCAGGTATTAACATAGACACTAAAGTTGTTTAATCGAGTCCAATCTAACGAGCAGAGTATTCTAAACTTATAGTACGATGAAGAAACAAGAAAAAGAAAAAGTCATTGAAGTGTTGCGCGATAAATTCGACAACAGTTCATTCATATATTTTACCGATGCATCAGCGATGACCGTGGCTCAGGTGAACAAACTGAGACGTATGTGTTTTCAGAAGGGCATCGAAATGACCGTTGTGAAAAACACGCTTGCGCGTAAAGCCATGGAGAGTCTTGGCGCAGAACGGGGATTTGCTCCGGTATTTGCAGCATTGGAAGGCCCAACCGCCATCATGCTCACGGATACAGCAAGTGCTCCTGCCAAGCTCATCAAAGAATTTCGCAGCAAAGACGGTAAGAAACCTGTATTAAAAGCAGCATATATCGACAGTGATATTTTCTTTGGTGATGATCAGTTAGATACCCTGATTGCGCTCAAGTCTAAAGAAGAACTCGTTGGAGATATTATCATGCTTCTTCAGTCTCCGGCCAAGAATGTTATTTCTGCACTTAAGTCAAGTGCAAGTACAATAGCAGGACTGGTAAAGACACTGGAAGAGCGTGCATCCTAAGGCTTCCAAGTTTTCATACATATTAATCCAATTTTGACAATTACTTAAAAAAACAAAAACATGGCAGACGTTAAAGCATTAGCCGAACAGTTGGTAAACCTTACTGTGAAAGAGGTTAGCGAACTGGCTAACATTCTGAAATCTGATTACGGTATTGAGCCAGCAGCAGCTGCAGTATCTTTTGCCGCCGCACCTGGTGCAGGAGGTGGAGAAGCAGCAGCTCCGGCAGAGAAGACCGAATTCGACATCTTTTTGAAGAATGCCGGTGGCAACAAACTTCAGGTAGTAAAGGAAGTGAAGACATTACTTGGCCTTGGGCTCAAAGAAGCTAAAGACCTCGTGGATGGCGCTCCAGCAATGTTGAAGCAAGGTGCTCCTAAAGACGAAGCGAACTCTGTAAAAGCGGCCCTCGAAGCTGCAGGTGCAGAAGTGGAGCTTAAATAAGGAGTGGGGAAGGGAGACCAAAATTACCTAATCTTAAACTGATGACATCACCAAAACAAAAGGTGCATCATTGAGATATACCGTTGTATTCATACAAGGCATAGTCGGAAGGTGTATTCCATCTTCCGGCTCTGCTATTTATGTCAGCTTGCATTTAGCTCAAACGAGTTTTCATCCTAAATCGTAATTATCCATGGCCGGTAACTCAGCTGTAAAATCCCACACAAAAGAAAGAGTCAATTTTGGAAAAATTGACCTTAATACATTATACCCGGATTTTCTCGAGATCCAATTGAAATCCTTCCAGGAGTTTTTTCAATTAGAGACGACTCCGGAAAACAGGAGTAATGAAGGTCTCTACAAAGTATTCCAGGAGAACTTTCCAATTTCAGATTCCCGGAGCATTTTCGTTCTGGAATTCCTCGATTATTTCATTGATCCGCCAAGGTACAGGATTGAAGAATGTATGCACCGTGGGTTGACCTACAGCGTACCGCTCAAGGCTAAACTGAGGTTGTCCTGCAACGATGAAGAACACATCGACTTCGAGACGATTGTCCAGGATGTATTCCTTGGCAATATTCCCTATATGACCCCAAAGGGAACCTTTGTGATCAATGGATCTGAGCGCGTTATTGTGTCTCAGCTTCACAGATCCCCTGGTGTTTTCTTTAGCCAGTCATACCACCCAAATGGTACCAAAATTTATTCCGCCCGTGTCATCCCATTCAAGGGCGCATGGATGGAATTTGCAACAGATATCAACAATGTGATGTATGCGTACATCGACCGGAAGAAAAAATTTCCTGTTACTACATTGTTGAGAGCCATCGGCTTTGACTCTGACCGCGAGATTCTCAGTTTGTTTGAACTCGCAGAAGAAGTAAAGGTGAGCAAAGCTGCATTGAAAAAGGCGATTGGAAGAAAACTCGCTGCACGTATTCTGCGCAAGTGGACAGAAGACTTCGTGGATGAGGATACAGCAGAAGTGGTGACCATCGAACGTAACGAGATCATTCTCGAGCGTGATGTCATCATCGACGAAGATCATATTGACATGATCCTCGAAGCGAATGAATCTACGATCATCCTTCAGCGTGAAGATATCGGTGAAGATTATTCCATCATCTACAATACTCTTCAGAAAGACCCTACCAGCTCCGAAATGGAAGCTGTACAATATATCTACCGTCAGTTAAGAGGATCAGATCCACCGGATGAAGAAACTGCACGTGGTATCATTGACAAATTGTTTTTCTCTGATAAACGATACAATCTTGGTGACGTAGGTCGCTATAAAATAAACCGCAAGCTTGGTCTCGAAATTGACAAGGACCTGCAGGTTCTGACGAAAGAAGACATTACGTCTATCGTCAAGTATCTCGTAAGTCTGACCAATCAGAAAGCTGAGCTCGATGATATTGATCACTTGTCAAACAGAAGAGTACGTACGGTAGGTGAGCAATTATATGCTCAGTTTGGTGTAGGTCTCGCGAGAATGGCAAGGACGATCAGAGAGCGTATGAACGTTCGGGACAATGAGGTATTTACCCCTATTGACCTGATCAATGCACGTACGCTTTCCTCTGTAATCAACTCATTCTTTGGCACCAGCCAATTGTCACAGTTCCTTGATCAAACCAACCCGCTATCTGAGATCACGCACAAGCGTAGGATTTCAGCACTGGGCCCAGGTGGTCTGTCAAGAGAGCGTGCAGGTTTTGAGGTTCGGGACGTTCACTATTCCCACTATGGTCGTCTATGTACCATTGAAACACCGGAAGGACCAAACATTGGTTTGATCTCTACACTTTGTGTACATGCGAAGATCAACAAGATGGGCTTCCTTGAAACGCCTTACAGACGTGTTGCGGATGGTAAGGTAGTCCTGAAAGGAAATGCTGAATACCTTACTGCAGAGGGAGAAGATTATTTGAAAATTGCCCAGGCCAATACACCGGTTGACAAGACCGGACTCTTCATGACCGACAGGATCAAGGCAAGAGAGCATGGTGATTTTCCGATGTTGACACCTGAAGAAATTGAATACATGGACGTAGCACCAAACCAGATTGTAGGTGTGTCTGCTTCCCTTATTCCATTTCTTGAAAATGATGACGCTAACCGTGCATTGATGGGATCAAACATGCAACGTCAGGCAGTGCCTTTGATCAAACCTGCTTCTCCTATCGTGGGAACCGGTCTTGAAGCAAAGGTTGCTCTTGATAGCCGCATGCTTATCAATGCTGAAGGCCCTGGCGTAATTCAATATGTAGATGCTACAAGGATCACAATTAAATATGACCGTTCTGAAGAAGATCAATTGGTCAGTTTTGAAGATGATCTGAAAACCTATTACCTGACAAAATTCCAACGCACAAATCAAGGTACTTGTATCAACCTGAAACCTATCGTCAAGAAGGGTGACAGAGTGAAAGAAGGTACAATCCTTTGTGATGGATATGCAACAGAGAAAGGTGAATTAGCTCTTGGACAAAATCTTAAAGTGGCATTCATGCCATGGAAAGGCTACAACTTTGAAGATGCTGTAGTATTGTCTGAGCGCGTTGTGAAAGAAGATATTTTTACTTCCGTACACATTGAGAGTTTCGAACTTGAAGTGCGTGATACCAAGCTAGGTGAAGAGGAGCTTACAAACGATATTCCAAATGTCAGTGAAGAAGCGACTAAAGACCTTGATGAAAATGGTATCATCCGCATTGGTGCTGGTGTAAAAGAAGGTGACATCCTTATCGGTAAAATCACACCAAAGGGCGAAACTGATCCAACACCTGAGGAGAAACTACTCAGAGCTATTTTCGGAGATAAAGCAGGCGATGTAAAAGATGCTTCACTTACCGCTCCACCATCAACAGATGGCGTTGTGATTGACAAGCAACTTTTCGCAAGAGCCAAGAAAGATAAGTTCCAGAAGGCACAGGAGAAGAAACTTATAGATCAATTGGATGACAAACATTCGGTTGCTATCAATGAATTAAAGACTCTCCTCATAGACAAATTGTCAGTGTTGATCAAAGGCCAATCATCCAATAGTGTAAAAACTATTTATGGTGAAGTGGTGATCAACAAGGGAAATAAGTTTACGCCTAAGGTGCTTAAAGCAATAGACTTCAGTCAGATCGATTATACAGGTTGGACCGGCGATAAGCATACAGATTCACTGATCTCAAGATTGCTGCACAATTACAGCATCAAGGTCAATGAAGAAATCGGCCGCTACAAACGTGAGAGTTTCAATATCAGCATCGGTGACGAATTGCCACCAGGTGTATTGAAACTGGCTAAGGTATATCTCGCCCGTAAACGTAAGTTGAAAGTAGGAGATAAGATCGCTGGTCGTCACGGTAACAAGGGTATTGTTTCCAAGATCGTTCGCCAGGAGGATATGCCATTCCTTGAGGATGGAACTCCGGTTGATATTGTACTCAATCCACTAGGTGTACCTTCCCGTATGAACCTTGGACAGATCTTTGAAACTGTACTTGGATGGGCAGGTGAAAAACTTGGTGTCAAGTATGCAACGCCAATCTTTGATGGTGCTGCTCTGGATGAAATTCAAGGCCAGATCAATGAAGCAGGATTACCAGAGTTAGGACAAACGTACCTGTACGATGGAAATACCGGTGACCGATTCCACCAGCAAGCAACGGTTGGTGTCATCTATGTCCTCAAGTTGTCACACATGGTTGACGATAAGATGCACGCCAGGTCCATTGGTCCATACTCATTGATTACGCAACAACCTCTTGGTGGTAAAGCACAGTTTGGAGGTCAGCGTTTTGGTGAAATGGAAGTTTGGGCACTTGAAGCATACGGTGCATCCAACATCCTGCAGGAATTACTGACGATAAAATCAGACGACATCATAGGAAGAGCTAAAGCATATGAAGCCATCGTGAAAGGTGACAATATGCCTGAACCTCACATCCCTGAGAGTTTCAATGTATTGGTGCATGAACTTCGCGGTCTTGCACTGGATGTAAAATTTGATTGATTCATTTCTTTTCATACTTAAGCTATAGACTATGTCTCTTAAAAAGAAGCACGTCAAACAAAAGCAGTTTTTTCGCAGCATATCGCTGAGCCTGTCTTCTCCGGATGATATCCTGGAGCGTTCGTATGGTGAAGTGTTGAAGCCTGAAACGATCAATTATCGCTCCTATAAACCAGAGCGTGACGGATTGTTTTGTGAAAGGATTTTTGGTCCTGTCAAGGATTTTGAATGCTATTGTGGTAAATACAAACGTATCCGTTATAAAGGTATCGTCTGCGACCGTTGTGGTGTAGAAGTTACTGAAAAGAAGGTAAGGCGTGAAAGAATGGGACACATCAAATTGGTGGTTCCTGTTGTTCATATCTGGTTCTTCAAATCGCTTCCAAACAAGATTGGTTATATCCTTGGTTTGTCGTCTAAAAACCTGGAGTCGATCATCTACTACGAAAGGTATGTGGTGATCAAGCAAGGGGTGAAGGCAGATGAAGGCGTTGATCAAATGGATCTTCTCACAGAAGAAGAATATTTCGATGTACTGGATACGCTTCCTGAAGGCAACCAAATGTTGGATGATTCTGATCCAAATAAATTTATTGCCAAGATGGGCGCAGAGGCTATTTTTGACCTCCTTGCCAATATTGACCTTAAGAAACTGTCAGATAATCTTCGTCATCAGTCAGCTACGGAAACTTCACAACAAAGGAAGTCTGAAGCATTAAAAAGATTGCGTGTTGTAGAGGCTATCCGCGAAGGAAATACACATACAGAGAACCGTCCTGAATGGATGGTTATTAAATATCTTCCGGTAATTCCACCAGAGCTTCGTCCGCTTGTGCCATTAGATGGTGGACGTTTCGCCAGTTCGGATCTGAACGACCTTTACAGAAGGGTCATCATCAGAAATAATCGTCTGAAACGTTTGCTTGACATCAAGGCACCTGAAGTAATCCTCCGTAATGAAAAACGGATGTTGCAAGAGGCTGTTGATTCATTGTTTGATAATTCAAGAAAATCCAATGCTGTTAAAGCAGAGGGTGGACGTGCATTGAAATCACTCAGTGATATCCTCAAAGGAAAGCAAGGACGTTTCCGTCAGAACCTTCTTGGAAAACGTGTAGACTACAGTGGTCGTTCAGTGATCGTGGTAGGGCCTACATTGAAGCTGCATGAGTGCGGTCTTCCAAAAGGTATGGCTGCGGAGTTGTTCAAACCATTTATCATCAGGAAACTGATTGAGCGAGGTATTGTCAAGACCGTAAAATCTGCCAAGAAATTAGTTGACCGTAAAGAGCCTGTGATATGGGATATCCTCGAAAATATTCTGAAGGGACATCCGGTATTACTTAACCGTGCTCCAACGCTGCACAGACTTTCTATACAAGCTTTCCAACCACAATTGGTGGAAGGAAAAGCTATCCAGTTGCACCCACTCGTTTGTACAGCGTTCAACGCTGACTTTGACGGTGACCAGATGGCTGTCCACGTTCCTTTGGGACAAGCTGCTATCCTGGAAGCACAGTTATTGATGCTTGCATCGCACAACATGCTTAACCCTCAGGATGGATCTCCTGTAACCCTTCCTTCACAGGACATGGTACTGGGACTCTATTACCTGACAAAGGAACGCAGATCTGCAGATGGGGCTAAGGTAGTTGGAGAAGGAAAGACATTCTATAGCTCAGAGGAAGTTGTGATTGCGCACAATGAAGGCAAACTTGATCTTCATGCAATCATCAATGTCCGTATCAGCGTACTGGATGAAAATGGTAACCGGGTCAATAAAATTATAGAAACCACCACTGGTAAGATACTTTTCAATGAAGTAGTACCTAGTGAAGTTCCTTATATCAACATCTTGTTGACCAAAAAGAATCTTCGTAAAGTCATCGGAGATATTTTGATCCGCACGAACTTCCCAAGGACAGCTCAATTTCTTGATGATATCAAGGACTTAGGTTTTAGCTGGGCGTTCAGAGCAGGGTTGTCCTTTAAGTTAGGAGACCTGATCACACCATCGATCAAGGAAGAAACCTTGAAGGCAGCACAGAAAGATGTGGATGAAGTATTTGCCAATTACAATATGGGTCTTATCACTGAAAACGAGCGATATAACCAGACGATTGATAAATGGACATATGCTGACAACAAGATCACAGAGAGTCTGATGAAAGAATTGTCTACGCACAATCAGGGATTCAACTCAGTATTCATGATGTTGGACTCAGGTGCGAGAGGATCTAAGAATCAGATTAAGCAGCTTTGTGGATTGAGAGGTCTGATGGCTAAGCCAAGGAAATCAGGAGATACAGGAAGAGCGGTTATTGAAAACCCAATCCTTTCCAACTTCCTTGATGGATTGAGTGTACAAGAGTACTTTATCTCCACACACGGTGCGCGTAAAGGTCTTGCGGATACAGCGCTCAAGACTGCTGATGCCGGTTACCTTACCAGACGTCTTGTTGACGTTGCGCAGGATGTGGTTGTCATGGAAGAAGATTGCGAAACACTTCGTGGTATTGCTACATCTGCCCTCATGGACAATGAGAAGGTTATTGAAAGTCTTGCATCAAGAATTCAAGGCAGGTATTCATTGTATGACATTGTCAATCCTATCAATGATGAATTGATGATTGGTGCCGGTGAATATTTTACAGAATCCATCGCTGAAAAAATTGAGGAGATAGGTATTGAGAAAGTAACGATTCGTTCAGTACTTACTTGCGAAAGCAAACGAGGTACATGTGCAAAATGTTACGGTAAGAATCTTGCAACCGGACGTATTGCCGAAATGGGTGATGCGGTTGGTATCATTTCCGCACAGAGTATCGGTGAGCCTGGAACACAGTTGACCCTTAGAACTTTCCACGTGGGTGGTATTGCATCACTTTCAAAGAAAGAATCTGAGCTCGTTGCTAAGTTCGATGGTGTCCTTGAGTTTGAAGATATTCGTACGGTGAAGTATGAAGATGAGGAAGGAAAACAAGAAGTTGTTATCTCCAGGTCCGGAGAAATCAAGATCACGGATCCGGAAGGAGGACGTGTCTTTTTGTCCCACCACATTCCTTACGGAGCCAAGATTATGGTTAAGGACAAGCAGAAGATTCGTCGCGGTGAAATGATTTGCCACTGGGATATTTTCAATGCTGTGATTATTTCTGAGTTTGCAGGTTTTGTTCGTTACGATTCAGTTGAAGAAGGTGTGACCTTCAGGACAGAGCGTGATGATCAGACTGGCTATGAAGAAAAGGTGATCATCGAATCAAAGAACAAAAAGAAGATTCCATCCATCAGTATCGTTTCAAAAGATGGTGAAGAGCTTCGGAATTATAACTTGCCTGTAGGTTCATACATCAGTGTTTCGGATGGTGATGAAATTACTGCAGGAAAGATCATTGTGAAGATTCCACGTAAGACAAGTCAGATCCAGGATATTACGGGAGGTCTGCCACGGGTAACAGAGTTATTTGAGGCACGTAATCCTTCCAATCCTGCAGTTGTTTCTGAGATCGATGGTGTTGTTAAATTCGGCAGTATCAAACGCGGTAACCGTGAGATGTATGTAGTGGATGAGAAAACTGATCAGAGCCGTAAGTATCTGATTGGTCTTTCAAAGCACTTGCTTGTACAGGAAGGTGACTTTGTTCGCGCGGGAATGCCATTGTCAGACGGATCAGTAGCACCTGGTGATATCCTTGCTATCAAGGGTCCGTTTGCAGTACAGTCCTATCTCGTAAATGGTATTCAGGAAGTTTACCGTTCACAGGGTATTGCTATCAATGACAAACACATTGAAGTAATCGTTCGTCAGATGATGCGTCGTGTGTTGATCGTAGATCCGGGAGATACAAGTTTCCTACAGGGTGAATCTGCTGACCGTCATGATTTCTTTGAAGAGAACGATCTGATCTATGACCGTAAGGTGATTACAGATCCAGGAGATTCCAAGAAATACAACGCAGGTGGTGTAGTGAGTTTGCGCCAGATCCGTGAAGAAAATTCATTCCTCAAACGGAATGATCAGAAGATCATGGAATTCAGGGATGCGGTGGCTGCTACATCAAGCACGATGTTACAAGGTATCACAAGGTCCTCGTTGGGTACGAAGAGCTGGATTTCAGCTGCATCGTTCCAGGAGACGACCAAGGTACTTAGTACAGCTGCGATCGCCGCTAAGAGAGATGATCTTCAGGGCTTGAAAGAGAATGTAATTGTAGGTAAACGTATACCTGCAGGAACAGGTGCTTTTAAATATGACAGTTTGCTGGTGAGGTCGAAGGGTGGAGAAGAGTATGTGGAGCGGCTGTATGATGAAGACTAGTAAATGAAAAGTGAAGAATGAAAAGTGAAAAGTGTGATTTGACTCCGCTCAGCAA
>JAGOIB010000013.1:0-8075 GCA_017995875.1 Saprospiraceae bacterium | reverse complement strand
GACTCCGCTCAGCAACCGGAAGTTAATTTGAAAAGCATTCATAAAAATAGAAGGCGGGTCACGACCCGCCTTTTTTATTTTCTTGAATTAACTTCTGCCTGGCGCAGGAGATATTTTCCGATCAGGTCAAACTCGACATTGACAAAATCACCTTTGCGAAGCAGGTGAAAGTTTGTGTGCGCATACGTGTAGGGTATGATGGCTACTTCAAATGAGTCATCATAAAGATTTGCTACAGTCAGGCTTACGCCGTTCAGACAGATAGAACCTCTCGGGATAACAAGAGATGCAAATTCATTTGGTAGATTAAATCTTAGATTCCAGCTTCCCTGGTTGTCTTCTATTTGCGTGCATTTGAGGAAAGTGTCGACATGACCTTGCACAAGGTGTCCGTCCAGCAGGGTCGTTGGGGTTATTGATTTTTCGAGGTTGATCAGTTGTCCTACCTTCAGGAATTGGAAATTAGTCTTTGAAAGTGTTTCCTGTACAACATCCACTTCATGAATACCATTATTAACATTAACAATCGTCAGGCAGATTCCATCATGAGAAATGCTCTGATCGATTGTAAGTTCTCCTGATATGGAAGAAGCAACAGACAGTCGCTGATTGGTTCCTATCGTGTTGATAGATTCCAACACACCTATGGATTTGATAATACCGGAGAACATTTGAATGATTTGATTGATAAACTAAACTTTAAAGATAGTAAAGCCCGCTTTGTGAAGATTAGCCACGGATCAATTCGATGTAACCTGATAGGATAATGGGCGAGGTTGTCTGGCTTTCGAAAGCTTCACACGTGTAATAATAGACGCCATCGGAAACATTTTTACCCGTCATGTTTTGACCATCCCAATTGATCTGTGGGTCTGATGTTGTAAATACCATTTGTCCCCAACGATTGAATACTTTAAAATTGATTGTTTCAATAAACCGTGACCGGAAGGGTATAAAGCGATCATTTTGACCGTCGCCATTTGGTGTAAAGGCATTTGGCAATTCGAAGACAGGACAATTGTCAACACACACTTCTGCTGATGGATCACTGACATTATCATTCAGATCTACTGCATTAATAGTATAACATCCTGCTATTTTTTCACCGGGTTTGTGCTCAAAGGTAGTGCCAGGTGCATCCACTCTTCCTACTTCGATGCGTTCGCCACCTTGTACTTCGCTGTAGTAAATGATATAGTATGCAACGTCATCATCATTGCAAGGCTGTTGCCATTTGAGATAATTGACAAAGGCATCTGCGGGCGTACCCGGTGTAGCTTCATCGCAAATATTAGAAACCTGAAGCAGTGGGGTACATGGTGCAACATTGTCCTCTGGAATTACACAAGCTTCTTGCGATTGATTGATCAGTGGTGCAGGAACCATCGTGAGTCCATAATCACCATAGGCTACAATGCGGTAACAATATTCCACACCATTCAACACATTGTTATCATCTTTATAGTCATCTTCGCCAGTGGTGCCGATCAATGTGAATGCACCTCCCTGGTCGCTACGCCATATTTCAAAATTGAAATTATCCCAGGGGACATGGTAGTCCCAGGAAAGTAATGAAGATTGATCTGAGGGCAGGGCTGTCAGAAATACAGAGGATGCTGCCTCAGATGATCCGTACAATTCTGTTGAATTCCCGGTATAGAAATCCATGCGGTAATTGTGTCCCTTGGTTTCAGTATCGATGTTTTGATGTAAAAACATAGTATCCTTTAATCCTGAAAATGAAACGGAAGTAAAAGATGCTCCGGGAACCGGCGTAAAATTGGTTCCATCTATTTCATCGGCTTTCATCAGCTGATAGCTGTAAGGGCCTATAAAACTAGTGGTATCAAGTTCTTCCGGATCGGGGCCTATCCATTTTACCAGGATACTTCCAGTGCTTATATCTGTTTGTTCAACGGAAACTTTTGTCAACAATGGCCTGTCTGCCTTTGCTCGCAGGCAGACTTCATCTGAAGGAATACTGACAACACGAAGGTATGGCTGGCCGGATGGGGTCGTTAATGCAAATTCAGCGAGGATCCTGTAGCAATAGCTTCCTTCGCCTGAGATGTCTTTGTCTTCAAAAAAGTATCTGCCATCACGTGTTTTTTTCCAGTTGGAAGCAATGCGGGTATAGCCACGGCCGTCCAATCCGATTTCGCATGAATCCAATTCAAATTGATTGCTACCACTTCTTTTCCAGACAGAGAAGCCTCTGAAATAATCTTCAGCAATAGTGGTGTCACATGCATATGGCAGGTCCCATGACAAGTGAAATGCATCAGGTGCACTTTTCAAATCAAGTCCTTCAGGTGGGGGGCCAAGTACTGTTATCTGAATTGCAAAGAGATCTACAAGTCCTGTTGTATCAAAGAAATTATCTACGGCTTTGATGATGACGGTATAAGGTTGTTCCCTTATTTGTTCGCATTGAGGGCTCCAGGTTAATCTGGCCTGAAAAGGTTGATCCTGGAAGCCACCTGGTCCTGCATCGAGAATGGCCATATTGCCATCAATCTCAAAAGGTCCACCTGAAGCAGAGACAGCTACTAACTGTCCGACATCAGGGTCGGAGATATTGATCTTAAGGTCAAGTTGTTGGCCTACGACTACACACACTTGCTCTATAGCTGAGATTTCAGGGGGGCTATTTTCACAAACCAATACAAGTATTTGCATATCCCTGATAAATGAACTGATCAGGTTGCCACCTCTGTATTCTTTCACCAGGATCGCGATATTGTATTCGCCGGCGATTCTTGGCGCGATCCAGACCAGGTCACCGGTTTTGGGATCAAGCGTCAGGATATTGTTTGGACCAGGCTCAATTTGCTGTGGGAAGATATAGTTGGGCACATTCAATCCACTATCCTGCAGTGGGACAATCAATTCAAATGCAAGGCTATCACCGTCCTCATCGTAAGCATTCGGGTTGTGAATAAACCTTTCTCCAACACAAGCGAAATCGATAGGAGGTTGTAATAAACGAGCAGTGTTGTTATAACCCTGAAACTGTGGGTTAAGGAACGTATAGGTTGCTTCAATATAGAAGGGAACCCCTTCGGAATTGGGTGGGTTGACATTGAGGATACCGCCATTCCGATTTGGGTCCATCATCGAGATGGTATAGGTAGCCCTTCCGGGGTAGGTATGGCTGGCGACATAGTAATTAAGCTTCCGGTTGTTGGCGAGAGGGGTGCCTTCGCCATTGATGCGAAATACGTATTCAAAGCTTCCATCACCCCAAAATACCTTGACGCTATCGCGATCGGCCTGGGTGCTTGAGGTTTTGGTGTAGGTAGTTACAGTAACTTCAATGGTGAGATCGCCGGTCTGGCGAATGGTAATTTCCCCGGCACGGTTGTGCGTAGCCCAAAGGGAATGAGTACCCAACAGGCTGAGAATAATTGCCAGAATCCGAACCTTGCCCATATTGAGGTTAAATATAGGGAATAACGAAATTAAGAGCGTTAAAGTTGGGTGGTGGGTAAAACGGGCGACTAAAAGCAAGGGGCAAGGAGCAAGGGGCAAGGGTGGAAAAGGCTGAAGAGGTGAAATGTAATTAGCGGAAATTGGCGAAAATTAGCGGCTGTTAGCATAGAGCATAGAGCAGAGGGCCTATTGCGCATAGCGGAAAAGGCAGAAAGGCAGAAAGGCAGAAAAGGTTGAAAAGGCGAAAGAGGCTTAAGAGGCATAAAGGGCTATAAAGAATCTTAAATGCCGTTAGACAGAGCGGGTGATTTTACTCTAGCGTCTGGAGACGCAAATCATATTGTGTTCAAGTCTGGAGACTTGAACCAGCGACTTGGAGGTGTCTTTTCAGCGCATCTTTCCAATGGGGGATAGGCCCGGATAACAGAGAAGAAATTTTATCGCAATTCATCACACTATACAATGGCCGGGGAGCGGGTGCTCCATATTCTTCTGTTGTGATGGAATCAACTTTGCAATCGATGTCGCTGTAATCGAAGATAGTCTTTGCAAAATCAGCCCAGGTAACTTCACCTGCATTGGCGAAATTGAATGTGCCATTGATGGTATTGCTGTCATGCTGCTCACGAATATGGATGAGATCTTTAATCGCGCTGACAATATCATATGTAAATGTTGGTGCCCCCAGTTGATCTCCAACAATGCGTAATTGGTCTTTAATTCTGCCAAGACGGAGCATGGTGTTGACAAAATTATGTCCACCCGGTCCATATACCCATGAAGTGCGGATAATGGAATGATTGACACCAGACTGGATGATCATGTTTTCGCCTTCAAGTTTAGTCCTTGCATACACTCCTTTTGGTGTTGTCGGATCTTCTTCTTTCAGAGGTCTCCTCAGATCATTGTGGTAGACATAATCTGATGAAAAGTGAAACAGGTGGACTCCTTTTGAATGGCAAGCTTCAGCAATATATCCCACTGCGGTTGCATTGTAAAGCGTGGCCTCATCAACATGCGATTCAGCATCATCCACCTTAGTATATGCAGCACAATTAATCCAATATTTTACATGAGGCAGCGTGGATAAAACACCAAAGACTTTTTCCTTGTCAGCAATATCCAGTTGACGACGATCGAACGAATAAATACTAAAATCATCCTTAAAGGAAAGCAATTCAATACACGCTTTCCCTAATTGTCCTGATGCTCCGGTAACAATGATTGGAATCATGTGTCAAGTTCAACTAAAGAACCAAGGATAAGATCTTTGTCTGAAATCAGGAATGGCACGTCCACAGTGGGCCAGGAAATCGACAGATCGGAATCATCATACCGGATCCCACCTTCTGCTGCTTTATTATAGTAGTTGTCACACTTATAACTGAAGATCGTATTGTCTTCGAGTACGAGATAGCCGTGTGCGAATCCTCTAGGAACCCAAAGTTGTTTTTTGTTTTCACCCGAGAGGACTATGCCAAAACTCATCCCGTACGTTTCTGACCGTGGTCGGATATCGACAGCGACATCGTATACTGCACCAGTTACAACACGCACTAATTTGCCTTGCGCATGTTCGCCTTTCTGAAAGTGTAATCCTCTGAGCACGCCTTTATTGGATTTAGCTTCATTGTCCTGGACAAAAGGCATAGCGTCAGGCAATTGATAACGATGATGGTTAAATGTTTCGAAAAAATAACCTCTGTCATCCACGAATACACCCGGATCAATGATCCATAATCCTTCGATTTCAGTTTTTGTGATGATCATACCAGTATGATGTTCCTTGTTATTTCTGACGGAAATAAATGCGGATCGGTGATCCTGTAAATTCGAAAGCCTCCCGGATCTGATTTTCCAGGAAGTTCCGGTAATTGGTTTTTACCTCTTCAGGATAATTACAGAACAATGCAAACGCTGGATAGGCGAGTGGTAGCTGAGTTCCATATTTTATCTTGATGGGGTGTCCACGGAAACTTGGGTGTGGCTGTTTTGCAATAGCCTTTTCAAGTAGTTCGTTTAATTCCGAGGTAGGTATTTTTCGTGCACGGTTTTCTGCAACCTGCAGTGCAGTTTCTATGGCTTTGAAAATACGTTGCTTTTCAAAAACAGATATAAAGAGAATCGGCACATCTGTAAACGGAGCCATTTTCTGACGTATGTTTTGTTCGAAGTCCCTCGCTGTATTGGTTTCCTTTTCCATCAGGTCCCACTTATTGACAACGACGACAATTCCCTTGCTGCGTCGCAATACAAGCTGAAGGATACTTAAATCCTGACTTTCAAGGCCCGTGGTAGCATCAAGCATCAATACACAGACATCAGAATCTTCGATGGCTTTGACGGTGCGGATCACGCTATAGAATTCGAGATTTTCTTCTACCATCCGTTTCTTACGCATACCGGCAGTATCAATGATAAGGAAGTCCTTTCCGAACTTATTGTAACGTGTATGGATAGAGTCCCGTGTAGTGCCGGCAACATCTGTTACGATATGGCGTGTCTCTCCCATCAGTGCATTGATAAAAGAAGATTTACCAACATTAGGACGACCGATTACGGCTATCTTAGGAATATCTAGTGATGGTTCATCTTCCGCGCTTAAGACAGCGGCAACTTCATCAAGCACTTCACCGGTACCACTCCCTGAAATCGAAGAAAGAAAATGTGTATTCTCGAAACCGAGTGCCCAGAATTCATTAGCGGCCAATTGGCGTTCGTGATTGTCAACTTTATTGACGGCGAGAATAACCTTCTTGTTTCCCTTTCTCAGTTTTTCAGCAATTTCTGAATCGAGATCGGTGATGCCTGTCATGACATCGGTCATAAAAATAATAACAGATGCTTCTTCAATAGCAATATCAACCTGCTCACGAATGGCAGCTTCAAATATATCATCGGAGTGTTGAACGAAACCCCCTGTGTCAATGATGGAAAACGTTTTTCCATTCCAGAAACCTGTACCATATTGGCGGTCACGTGTCACGCCACTGATATTATCTGTGATGGCCTGTCGTTGACCGACCATTCTGTTAAACAAGGTGGACTTTCCTACGTTAGGCCTCCCTACAATCGCTACGATATTGGACATAATTAATTTTGGTATCCGAAAGATTTAAGTGCTTTTTCATCATCACGCCAGTTATCCCGCACCTTGATGTTCAATTCTAAAAATACACGCGTGCCGAGGAATGCTTCGATTTCACCTCTTGCAACCGTACCCAGTTCTTTGATGGCAGATCCGCCTTTGCCCAGCAGGATTGATTTTTTTCGTTCATCAAGTGTGTATACTGTTGCCGATATCCGGGTGATGGGACCTGCATTGCTATCACCTTCTGTGAAAGATTCGATGGTGATTTCGCATGTATAGGGAATTTCGTCCCGATACAGTTCCAGGATTTTACCGCGAATGATTTCGCTGACAAAAAATCGTTCGGGTCGATCGGTCAGTTGATCTTTTGGGTAGAATTCCGGTCCTTCCGGAAGCAATGAAATGATATCCGCCATCAACTCAGGTACCCCTGTTCCCTTTAGTGCTGAGACAGTATGAATCTTTGTTGTAGGAAGTAAAACAGCAAGCTCTTCTACACGGGCAGCTAACTCCTCAGGGCTCACCATGTCTTTCTTATTGATGATAGCTAAGACAGGTGCAGTATGCGATGCAATACGTTGAAGTAAGTTGTGTTGTTCGCTTAAAGGCTCATAAGGATCGGTGACAAACAAGATGATATCTGCGTCATCAAAAGAAAGGCTGATGAACGCATTCATCATCTGGTGCATTCGATAAGCAGGCTCATCAATGAAGCCGGGGGTATCCGAAAATACAATCTGAAAATCATCGCTACTGACTATCCCGATAATGCGATGACGCGTAGTCTGTGGCTTGGAAGTGATGATAGACATCTTTTCACCTACCAGTGCATTGAGTAGTGTAGACTTACCCATATTGGGCCGCCCGAGGATATTGACAAACCCGGATCTGTGTATGAGTGGATCAGCCAACGCGTAATAGATTTTGAGAAAAGATTTGTTGTTCGGCCCACTTGAGCAAAGCTCTTGGTTTGCGACCGCGCCAGGGTGAATCTGTCAGGAGATGGACATATTGATTGAGGCCAAACCCAAACATTTCTTCTGATACATGGTGTAGTGGGTTGATGATAGCGATCCAACCCTCGTTTCCGGAAACTTCGTCATGCCATTCCTCATAGTAGGCATTGTCATCTGCTGCATGGTAGTTTAGGACATTTTCACAGACCAGCAAAAACTTATGGATCCCTTCATTTTGCATCAGGTCTGTAATTTCCCTGCGCAGGGTCATGATGTCGTTGGTAATGCAGTCATTCCATTCTCCGATCAATTCGATGATCGCATAGTGGAGATCATAATCCGCATATAGAATCTTGATGTACAAGGTCGGACTACCTATCTCATCCCATTGGGGATGGATATAATAGTTGTAAATAGCATTGGTATAATAGAATTCGTCATAGTCCCGCCCGTACAGAGGTGACCGCTGGTCCTCTGAGGCTATGTATGCATCCCGCCATTGGAAATAGGGTTCTATATCGTGCATGGTGCAAAAATACAAGATTCAGGCGTAGGGATTGGCAGAAACCACCGGAAGTATAACTTTGTTAACATGC
>JAGOIB010000012.1 GCA_017995875.1 Saprospiraceae bacterium | reverse complement strand
TTTTGCTGGATTCATAATCACTCTGCCGAAGCTTTCTGTTGAGAATAAGCCTGTTGTAATTAGCGATCCTTTTGGCCAGCTCCATATCGTTTATACCGATGGTGCTCCGGATACTTTGCCCATTGTAAGCATAGATCATGACAGGCAGTTTGTATTCCTTGCCGATCAGGAGATGATCGTTTCTTTTCAAATTATTGAGCTCTAGAAACTTATCCAGATTGCAGGTATATTCGTCTAGCTCGTAGCGGTTGAGGAGGATAGAGATGGCATCTCCGGATTTGGCCACAACGCTAAAAAAGTATGGTGCATTTCCACCAAAAGCCTGTCCCTGGACCAGGCAATATGTGATGAGGAAGGGGAGTAAACCTTTCATTAAAAACAAATCATTGATTATGACAAAGGTAATACATTATATTTATTTGTAATATATCAATTAAATCCATAAACTTTTAGCCCTTCCCAATAGAATAGATATTTAGGGCTTCCGGGGTTTTAAGCATTTAGTTCCTCGAAATTCAAATCCACCGGGCCCTTGCCAATCCCTGCTATCTTTGCGGCAGGATATGAATCGGATATTAACCCTCGTTGCCACTGAAGCCCGTATAGAATTGCGTGAGCGTTATGCCCTCTCCGGTATAGTATTATATGTGCTTTCTTCCTCTTTTATTGTGTTTTCCATCTGGAGACAGCTACCTGCCAAAGAATGGGGATTGACCTTTTGGGTTATTTTTCTCTTTTGCTCCCTTATGGCTGTATTGAAGACATTTGGCAAGGAAAGCGAGGGGCGCTACTTCTATTATTATACCCTTTATCACCCGTTAGAGCTCTTCGTGGCCAAGGTGCTATACAATCTATTTCTACTCCTGTTTATATTCCTGGTGCTATGGTTTGTGCTCTATGTGATGGCCGGCAACCATATTATTAGATTTGGATGGTTTCTAACGACGGGGTTAATGGCTTGCACCGGCTTATCCTTTCTGTTGACCCTGATCACATCCATTGCCATCAAAACACAGCAAAATGCTTCTCTTACCGCTGTTATGGCATTGCCACTAATGATTCCTTTATTGATCAATATCCTTCGGTTAACAGCCTATGCATCAGGCACTACACCTGATGAAAATCCATGGAATGAAATGATGCTGCTTTCGAGCATTATATCCCTGGTAGTTGGTATGTCCCTGTGGTTGTTTCCCTATCTTTGGCGTTCTTAATATGGAGCAATCAACCGGGAAATCAACATTTCGACTTGCAGCATGGAAATGGGCAGCTATGGGCATCCTGATCTATGTTTTCATTGCAGGTTGGATTGTCCCTCTTAAACCAGGTATTATCAAGGTTTCCCCGGAGAAAGCCTCAGCCGGCGAACTGATTGTTTTGGATGTAACCGGCTACAATACCTCCTTTTTAGCTGATTCGGCTCATTTAAGGGCCTGGCTTCGTTTGACAGGCGATACAGTACTTGCCGCCCAACATGTGCAGGCCTTTGATGATCGCAACTTGTCAGCCAGTTTTTACATTCCATCCGCATTTCCATTCAGACAGGAAGCATATCCATTGTCATTGGTGTTGGATCACCACCAGGATGGCACCAGTGTTCTCCCCAATGCAGTATTTATCACTCCCGCAGCTGTTCAGGATACGGCAGATTTAAAGCTCTGGTACCAGCATAAGATTGAGAATGTTCATACAAAAGCAGGTATGCAATATCCCTTTAGGAATATCCTTGCAGAAACAATACGCAATACCTATTTCCATGTTCCTATGTGGTTTTCGATGATCATCCTCTTCAGTGTCAGCGCATGGTATAGTCTTAAGTATTATAAAAAAGGAGATATTGATTTTGACCGGAAGAGTGTAGCATTTATCAAAGTTGGTCTTGTCTTCGGTGCCCTGGGATTAATGACAGGTATGCTTTGGGCAAAGAACACATGGAATGCCTATTGGAGCTGGGATGTAAAGCAGAATATGTCTGCCATCTGTTTGTTGATCTACGCTGCCCTGATGGTCATGAGGTCCTCGGTGGAAGATGATATGCAAAAAGCCCGGTTAACGGCCGGTTACAATATGTTTGCTTTTGTTCTCGTGATTCCATTGCTTTTTATCATTCCAAGGATGACGGATAGCCTTCATCCCGGCAATGGGGGAAATCCGGCCCTTGGGGGCGAGGATCTTGACAATACGATGCGTATGGTGTTTTACCCCGCAGTGATAGGGTTTATTCTGCTTGGCTTATGGATAAGCCAGTTGGTATACCGGACAGACAAGCTAAAAGGAATCCTATGAAGTTGGATAAATCTTTTCATATTTATGGGCTTTTTCAGCAGACTATGAAAATCAAAGGCTTTATACTGCTTATTACCCTTTTGGTTGCGCAGACTGCGTTTGGCCAGGGCGAAACAGCACCTGATTTTATCAGGAGCATAGGCAAAATTTATGTTGTGGCAGGTGTCTGTCTGATCATTCTGCTAACCCTTTTCGTGTATATGATCCAATTGGATCGAAAAATTTCAAAAATTGAAAAACGGCAAAAAAATGAGTAATACAAGTAGTAAACCACATCTCAGTTTCTTTGAGAGCGTCAACAGAAATTTTGACAGAGCAGCAGCGCATACCACCATTCCGAAAGGTCTTTTGGAACAAATAAAAGTGTGCAACTCGGTATATGAAATGACTTTCCCGGTCAAGATCGGGAATACCTATCAGGTCATTGAAGCATTTCGTGTGCAGCATAGTCACCATCGCCTTCCAACAAAAGGAGGCATCAGGTTTAGCCATCTCGTCAATCGTGATGAAGTCATGGCGCTTGCAGCATTGATGAGTTACAAATGTGCTCTCGTAGATGTTCCTTTTGGAGGCGCCAAGGGTGGTGTGAAAATCAGTCCCAGGAAATATACCGAGGACCAACTTGAAAAAATCACACGTCGATATACCACGGAACTTATCCGCAAGAACTTCATTGGCCCTGGTCTTGATGTGCCGGCGCCAGATTATGGAACGGGAAGCAGAGAGATGGCGTGGATCCTTGATACATACCAGACTTTTAAACATGGTGAGATTGATGCAGCAGCTTGTGTAACCGGAAAACCCGAAAGCCAGAATGGAATTAAGGGAAGAACTGAAGCCACAGGTCGCGGTGTATACTATGGCATCCGTCAGTTTTTATCCTATGCAGATGATGCAAAAGCGATCGGTCTTACACCGGGTATCGCCGGCAAGACAATGGTCATCCAGGGGTTAGGAAATGTAGGTTCATACTCAGGGAGTATTTCACAGGAAGAAGGTGGTGCCATCATCGTAGGTGTTTCAGAAATAGAAGGTACGATCGTCAGTGAAAAGGGAATCAATATGGAAAAACTGTTGAAGTTCCGTAAAGACAAAGGCACTATCCTTGGTTTCCCGGGCACTAAAACACTTCCGGAAAGAAATGACTGGGTCGCGATACAATGTGACATCCTTGTTCCTGCTGCTCTCGAAAATCAGATCACCACGGAGAATGCAAAAAAGGTAAAAGCAAAAATTATTGCTGAAGCAGCTAACGGGCCAGTGACGTCTGAAGCTGCAGATATATTGGCCAAGAAGGGAATTGTTATTCTTCCTGACATGTATCTCAATGCCGGTGGAGTAACAGTGTCTTATTTTGAGTGGTTGAAAAACCTTTCGCATATGCGTTTTGGCCGGATGGATAAAAGGTTCCAGGAAAACTCTTTGACAAATCTTGTATCAACCGTTGAACGTCTTACAGGACACAGTGTTGGAGCAAAAGAACGCGGTGTATTGACACATGGTGCGGATGAAATTGATCTTGTGCGTTCCGGACTTGAAGACACAATGGTCAATGCCTATGATGAAATCCGGGATACATTAAAGCGTAAAAAGACGATTGAGGACCTCAGGTCAGCTGCCTTTGTAGTGGCCCTCAATAAAATATCAGGGGACTATGTTCGTTTGGGTATTTTCCCATAACAGGAAACAGGTATTGTGATTGGATCTGTACCGTGTATTTTTCGAAGGGTATAGATCCAATCTGAATACTATAAGTGTATAAGACGATTAGCATTAAATTCTTCATAACCGAAAATGACAATTACATGGTTGAGGATCTTGACAAAATAGATTTCCAGATTTTACGATTGTTGCAGGAAAACAGCAACATTACTAATCTTAGTTTGTCCAAGAAGGTCGGATTATCACCCGCACCTACATTGGAACGGGTTAAGAAATTGGAGAAAAACGGGATTATCAAAAGCTATCATGCTGAAGTGGACCCGTTGTCCCTGGGACTCACTGTCAAGACCTTCATCCTAGTCAATATCGGATGGCATAAAGAAAATGCTTCAGAAAATTTCCTGCGCAAAGTCAATGAAATTGATGAGGTAGCTGAATGCAATATCATTACGGGGGATGGTGATTTCCTGTTGAAAGTCATCTGTAAAGATCTGCAAGCCTATCAGAATTTATTGTTCAATGTCTTGTCACAAATCCCTGAAGTAGAGCGGCTCAAAACGCTGATGACACTTTCTACCGTCAAAAACAGGAAGGTGCTCCCTCTGCATTACTAAACCTCTACCGGACAACATGTTTCGGGGTCAGACATCTTGAGCAGTACATCATTACTTTGGTCTCTTCAGCCTCCGGAAGGGAAGCCTTCTTGGTTGTTTGGTACTATGCACATCCGGGATGAGCGTGTATATCAGTTCTGTCACGAAATCTATCCACTGATCCTCCAGGCTGATGTCTATGTTGGTGAAATGGACCTCCATCCATTGTCTATTCAAATGAACGGGCCGGAATATGACCTTCGGAAGCAATTTACGCCGGCAGGGTATCAAAAAATAAGAAAGCAACTGATGAAGTCATTTCAATTTGATATGACGAGATATCTGCATCTCCATCCTTTGATGATATTGAGCGGTATCACCCAAAATATCCTTGTCAATGACCATGCGGTGTCGCTAGATGAGCATTTGTGGAATTATGCACGTGATCATGGCCGTCAGCTGCAAGGGCTTGAATCTGCTCATGAACAATTGACGCTGTTGCATTCGATTGATCCTAAGCCATTGTATAAACAAATTGAAACCATTAGTTCCAGGCCTTCGGGTATCCGGAAGTTTACGGCAAGGGCACTTGATTATTATACCAGGGGCGAGATCCATTTGCTGTACCAGATGACCAGGTCATCCATGCATCAACTGCGAAAGCGGATTATTTATAACAGAAATGAGGTGATGGTTGATAGAATAGAGTCCTTTGATCTTTCCATGAGTTATTTTATCACTGTTGGTGCAGGACATTTAAGCGGGCCTATGGGCATAATCTCAAAGCTGCGAAGGAAAGGATACAAAATTCGCGCTTTACATTTCAACCCTGCAGATTAACAACAAAGCACATCGATTTTTTTAGAAGGAAAGACCGGCACGCAGGAGCGTAATTGGAATCACCAGCGAGCAAGCAAGGATTAGTCCTATCATTTTCATTTGAAGTAGTGTTTTGATTACAGTATGTAAAACTCACCATGATGCGTGAAATTCATTTGTGAATCAAAAGACACCTCATACCGATGGCCTTATAAGATTATAACGTCATTCAGTCATAAAGGTTTTAGAGTTTTCTTCCATAACATGATCACCTTTGTCGACGAAATCCCTGATATCTTCAAAACTTTTTTAGATTTTCGTAACAAAATGCACCCTTCTACGTTACCCATCGATCATATGAGGAATAAATTAAACAGAACGATACTCACTATTAGCTGGTGCTTGTTGGTGGTTATGTTGCATGGGCAGGCCAGGCATACAGTCAGTGGATATGTAAAGGATATGGAATCCGGAGAAACGCTGATCGGCGCGAATGTATTCCTTGAGAATGATGTGTCTGTAGGGACAGTTACAAATACGTATGGATTTTACTCGATTTCTCTTCCGGAAGGAGTACAAAGTATTGCCTTTTCTTTTTTAGGTTACCAAACGCATGTAGACACGCTGACCCTCAGTGAGAATACTACTTTAAATGTCCTCCTGACCCAGGGAATAGAAATGCAGGAGGTCGTGGTGTCGGCTATCGCCGATGAAGATGATGAAAATGTCCAGAGTACATCTATGGGTAGGGTGAGTCTTCCTATCGAACAGGTTAAAATCCTTCCGGCATTACTTGGAGAAGTGGATATCCTCAAGACACTTCAGTTATTACCGGGCGTTTCCTCTGCAGGAGAGGGTAGTGCAGGCTTTTATGTCCGTGGAGGAGGAGCAGATCAAAACCTTGTACTCCTTGATGAGGCCGTCGTCTACAACAGCGGGCATTTTCTTGGTTTCTTCAGTGTATTCAATTCTGATGCCATCAAAAATACAACCCTGATTAAAGGGGGTATTCCTGCAGTATATGGCGGGCGTCTTGCATCGGTCGTAGATATTCAAATGAAGGAAGGAAATAACCAGGACTTTCAAGGTGAAGGGGGTATTGGATTGATTTCATCCAGACTCACACTTGAAGGTCCGATTGTTAAAAATAAAAGTAGTTTCCTGATCAGCGGTCGCCGTACGTATGGATTTGATCTCGCACAGCCTCTTGTGAAACAGACAGATTTCGCGGGAACGAATTATTTCTTTTATGATTTCAATGCAAAAATAAATTATCAGTTTTCGCAAAGGGATCGTGTGTATCTGAGTGGTTATTTTGGAAGAGACGTGCTCACTCTTGCGCAACCCGGACGCGATTTTGAATTTAAGTTGCCTTACGGAAATGCCACCACTACGCTCAGATGGAATCATCTCTTTAATGATAAGTTGTTTTTCAATCTTTCAGCGATCTACAATGATTACCAGTTCAAAGCCGGATTTAAACAGGAAGAATTCGAATTCGATGTTTTTTCGGGCGTGCGGGACTTTACTGCCAAATTTGATTTTGATTATTTTCCATCCAATGAGCACCAGGTTAAAACAGGGGTTCATGCAACGCATCATCGATTGACCCCAAACATCATTACCGGAAGTGCAGGTGATGAAGAATTTGAAAACACAGCAACCGCCAAGTATGGCAACGAGTATGCATTATACGTTCAGGATGACTGGAAGATAAATCCCTGGTTTCGTGTTAACCTTGGATTGAGAGGCACCATGTTTCAACAAACAGGACCATATACATCAGGCATATCCGGCAAGACGTACAAGGATGGTGAAGTGGTTAAGACCTATAGTTCCCTCGAGCCAAGAATATTTTTGAATACCACGCTTAATCCAAATGTGGCCTTTAAAGCCGGTGTTACCGCCACTACGCAATATCTCCATCTTGTCAGCAATAGTTCATCAACCTTGCCTGCAGATGTTTGGGTGCCAAGTTCCGAGCTCGTGAAGCCTCAGCGGGGATGGCAATATGCGGTTGGTTATTTTCAAAATATCAGAAGGAATGAATTTGAAGCCTCTGTCGAAGCTTATTATAAATCACTGAAAGATCAGATAGATTATCGTGAGAGTTATGTGGATAACAGCGTTGACCAGGTAGAAAATGAGTTTGTATTTGGTGACGGTGAGGCATATGGTATGGAATTTTTCCTTCGTAAAAACAGGGGTGCATTGAATGGTTGGATTAGTTACACGCTGAGTCGTACGGAGCGAACATTTCCTGATATTGAGAACGGTCGAACATATCCAACAACCTATGACAGAACACATGATATGAGTTTTGTAGCTAACTATACCATCAGTCCAAAATTGATCGCCGGGTTGGTCTTTGTCTACGCGACAGGAAAGTCCTATACACCAGCGGAAAGGGTTTACCTAATTGATGGTGAATTGCAAACTGATTATGGGCCCCGCAATAGTCAGCGACTGGAACCATACAACCGCATGGATGTTTCGCTTACCTGGATTCCTAACCCAACCAGTAAGAAAAATTTCAAGTCTGAATGGGTGTTCTCGATCTACAATGCTTACAACCGTAAGAATACCTTTTTCTTATATACAGATTATGAAACAGATCTTCAGTCCGGAACAGCTGATGTAAAAGCTTATAAAGTTTCTATTTTCCCGATACTTCCTTCTGTCACCTGGAATTTCAAATTCAAATGAAGACATACATCCAAATACTTGTTGCAGGCCTGTTGACAATATCTCTTGCGGGATGTGAGCAGGAATTTACGCCGGTGCCGTCCGGTGATGGTCCAAAGTATGTGGTAGAGGGATATCTCGAAGCTGGAGATAATCCAACACCTCCATACTTGTTGTTGACTAAGACTTTTAATTTTTACGGCGAGATTGGTCCTGATCAGTTTACGGAATCATTTGTTCATGATGCAGAGGTCAAAGTATCTGATGGCAGCCAGGAAGTGACCTTCCAGGAAATTTGCTTTTCTGATCTGGATTCAGCTACACTGGAATTCGTGGCTGAACGGTTTGGTTTCAATGCGGACAGCTTGTCTATTGACTTTTGTGTTTATCTCGATTTACTCAATCAGCTCCAGCCTCAGGTAGGCAAAACATATAACCTTCATATAACTACTGGTGGTGATGTCATTACAGCCACAACACAGATTCCAATGCCGGTGCCACTGGATAGTTTGAGGTTTGAGCCTCCACCAGGTGAGCCCAATGACACATTAGCTCAATTGAAGTGCTTTTTATCCGATCCGGCAGGAGTCAAAAATTTTTACAGATATTTTGGGTCTACCAACGGTGGTCCTCTTGAGACCGGCTTTTCCAGCGTCGAGGAAGATCTCTTTTTCGACGGTAAAAGTTTTGACTTTCAGCTATTAAACCCGGAAACGGACAATGGAGATGTTGAACCTGCAGAATTTGGATTGTATTTTGTTGGCGATACCATAACGCTTAAATGGTGTACCATCGATGAAGCTAATTTTGATTTCTGGAATACCCTTGAATTTTCGAATGCCAACCAGGGTCCTTTTTCCAGCTATACACGTCTACAGTCCAATATTACGGGTGGGCTTGGCGTCTGGGGTGGTTACAGCGTTAATTATTATACCCGTATAGTAGCCTATTGATACCTGATGTCGAACCAATTATTGGATCATTCAGTTTCCGGTGTAGAGATACAACGTCATACAAAAGTTGCTGTCCTTTTTGGCGCCAGTGGTTTGGTAGGTAATTGCTGCATCCGTCGATTGCTCGTACATCAGGCCTATGACAAGGTCATATCAATAGGTCGGAACCCTATCAAAGTAACCCATCCTAAGTTGATTCATTATGAGGTAGACATGGCGCATACGGACAACTTCAGGCATTTGATGCGAGGCGATGATCTCTACATATGTTTGGGTACCACTATGAAAAAGGCAGGTAGCAAAGAGGCATTTTATGAAGTGGATCACAACCTGATTTTCAATATCGCCAAGACCGGTTCGCTGCAGAATATGAACCAACTCATTTTTGTTTCTTCTATTGGAGCGGATAGCAGGTCCCTGGTGTATTACCTCAAGGTCAAAGGTGAGCTTGAAGAAGATGTGCGTCGGTTGCCCTATTGGGGTATACATATCATGAGACCCTCTGTGCTATTAGGTCAACGGGAAGAGAAAAGAACCGCGGAGAAAGTGGCAGGTCAACTAAGTAAAGGATTGCAATATTTTTCAGGGAGCATCCTTGGAGACATTGCCCCTGTTGAAGCGGATGATGTTGCCAAGGCCATGGTCCAGGCCGCCCAAAGCCTTGAGCAAGGCACTCATATCCATCATGGAAGTGAGATTGTCAAATTGGCGAAGGTGTTTAATCAATAAATGGAATAGCTGAAGAGGCGAAAGAGGCTGAAGAGGCGAAAGAGGCGAAAGAGGCTGAAGAGGCGAAAGAGGCGGAAGAGGCGAAAGAGGCTGAAGAGGCGAAAGAGGCGGAAGAGGCAGAAAGGCGGAAGGGTGAAAAGTCCTGGTAAGCAAAAGAATTTGAAAAATTGTATACCTAGAAGGCAAGTTTTATTTTTTTCAAAAAATAAGAATCAGAGCATCACCATAGTAAATGCAGTAGAACTACTATTGTCTTGATTATTTACGAAGAAATGTGATGCCAATTTTTAACGACCCGAAAAAAGGGACTGTGTTGCGTTGAGCATAGTCGTATTTGTAAAAATTTGGACCTATATCAAGTTGCATCGTAAACCCCCGGTGCGCTACATATTCAAACCCAACTGGTATATATAAACCATTCTGTCTGTCGCCACCGGAACTGCCACTATATGAAAACTCATGGTAAGAAATGAGCTGGAATCCACTATAGATTGAAAAATGGCCAAGTTTCCTTTTTGTAATGTAATAGTTTGATCCTATATGGAAGTCAGCATTAAGTCCAATTCCGGTATTCGCCGAGAAGTGGTTGCTGATATTATAATTGATATGCAGTCCGAGAATTTCAGGTCCATAGAGTTGTAAAAAAATGGCTGGACTTCCTTTTAAAGTGCCCATCTCATCTTGAGCAGATAGATCAAGTGTAATCAGAAATGAGCACCAGGCAAAACAAAGGATTACAATCTCTTTTGGTATAAATGCAATTGTCAATATTTCTGAAAAGGGTTTCGTCATTTCATTTTACCAGTTCATCATTTTTAGGTAATAATTACCTATGCCTAAATTACTGCGTATTGCGGGCTGTATGGAAAAAAAATAGGTCGGTGCTTTATTTATAATCATTCTAGTATAGCCAAAGGCCAGTTTAAAAGAATATCCGTTCTCCCGAGCCATTTTTGGCGAGTTTGGTTCCTGGCATTGATTTTAGTCAAAGGGGTTGTATGACTTATAATCTGATTAGTTTTGCCGATCATATCTTTAAATCATGTCTACATCCACTTCCGAAATATCTATCCGCATACAACTTGATGCCAACAGAGTTCCTGAAACCATTGAATGGCAGGCTTCTGATGCACACCAGGCTCATCCTTCGGAGAGTAAATCCGTTTTTTTAGCATTGCTCGATAAGGAGACGCTTGATACGTCTACTTTATTCCTTTGGACGAAGGAATTGCAGGTTGCTGAAATGGATCGCAAAATATTTTACGCGCTCACGGCTCTTACGGATGGGTATTATAAATCCACGCAGAACACTGAACTTGCAAATGAAATGAGAAGGTTTGTTCACTATTTTGGTGAAAAAACCGGTATTCTACCGCCTGAACAATAAACATCTTTCGATGGATCCAATCCTTTTCCAAAATAATGAAGCCGGCCGCAAGGCCTTTGTGGAACTAGCTTCACGTGCGGTGCAATGGATTTCGGATTATTATAAAAACATCGAAAGTTATCCGGTAAGAAGTTTGGTACAACCGGGAGATATATACAAGCAATTTCCTGAAAAACCAGCGGCGCTGCCCGTAACGGATGATGTGGTTTTTAAGATGCTTGACGAAGTGATCATTCCGGGGATGACGCATTGGCAGCATCCTGATTTCTTTGCTTTCTTTCCTGGCAATACAAGTTTTCCATCCATTGCTGCTGAAATCCTTACAGCCGGGATGTCTGCACAATGCATGTTGTGGGAGAGTTCACCTGCTGCGGCAGAGCTTGAACAGCGATGCATGGAATGGTGCAGAGATTTACTTGGCTTGCCTTCCGGATGGCAAGGTGTAATTCAGGATACAGCGTCTTCTGCCACATTGACATCATTACTTACAGCAAGGGAATGGAAATCCGGATTCAGCATTTCAAAGCAAGGATTTGATGGTACTGTATATCGCATCTATGCGTCAGCGCAGGCCCACTCTAGTATTGAAAAAGCAGTTCGTCTTGCAGGGTTTGGAACAGATAATCTTGTACAAATAGGTGTTGATCAGAATTTGTCAATGAAACCTGAGTTATTGCAGGAAGCAATAGAAAATGACATCAGGAGCGGCTATACACCTACGTGTATAATTTCCACCATTGGCTCCACAGGCACTGGCGCTATTGATCCGGTGGACGAGATTAGTCGAATTTCAGGTCAATACGGATTGTGGCACCATGTGGATGCCGCCTACGCCGGCACAGCATTGATGCTGGAAGAATTTTCACATTTGCGAAAAGGTTTGGATGGAGCGGATAGCTTTGTATTCAATCCGCACAAGTGGATGTTTGTCCAGTTTGATTGCAGTGCATATTATGTACGTGATCCTGAATTGCTGGTCAGGACGATGAGCATTACGCCATCGTACCTGGTGACATCACAAGGTGACAAAGTCAATGATTATCGTGACTGGGGGATTCCTTTAGGCAGAAGGTTCAGGGCACTTAAATTGTGGATGACCTTGCAGTTGCTCGGCACCGATGCCATTAAAGCCAGACTAAGACATCATATTGCATTAGCAAAGAAGGTTGAGACCTTATTTCTTACGGATGAGCACTTGGAAATGGCATATCCAAGATCACTAAATATACTTACCTTCAGATTAACTCCATCCATTGACCCGGAAGGGAAGTTGACAAAAGAGTTGTCCCGGGCAATCAACAACAGTGGAAAAGCATACATGACTCACGCTGTAGTAGAAGGTAGAAGCCTTATCAGATGGGTGACAGGTCAGACAAATACAGAAGAAAGACATATTGAACACACATGGATATTGATTCAATCACTCTTACATAATGTACTAAGCTCATGACCCTATCCATAAAGCAGGAACTGTTAAATGCAAGATGGAGAATTGATACCATAGTGCATCGAACACCAGTCTTGACTTCATCTACCCTGGATGCTATCGTAGGTGCAGAAGTTTTTTTGAAATGCGAAAACTTTCAACGCATGGGTGCCTACAAGATGCGGGGCGCGTCCCATGCTATTGCACAATTGCACGAAGAGCAACTTGCCAAAGGCGTTGTGACACATTCTTCCGGCAATTTCGCACAAGCGATTGCTTTAGCGGCAAAAATCAAAGGCGTGAAAGCATGCATAGTGATGCCGGAAAATGCTCCTGCCGTGAAAGTCGAAGCAGTTAAAGGTTACGGTGCGGAAATCGTTTTTAGTGGGTCTCGGCCTATTGATCGTGAACAATCAGTGAAGAAGGTCATTGATGAAAGAGGAATGACATTTATCCATCCTTCCAACGACTTGCAGGTTATACTTGGCAATAGTACCTGTACCCAGGAATTTGTTGAAGAGATCCCGGGATTGGATATAATTATTGCGCCTGTTGGCGGTGGTGGTTTGCTGGCAGGCACTGCGTTAGCTGCACATTGGCTTTCTCCGATGACACAAGTGTGGGCAGCAGAACCCGAGAATGTAGATGATGCATACAGGTCACTTCAATCGGGTCAAATCGAAATCAATGAGACTTCAGATACGATTGCTGACGGATTGCGGACGAATCTGGGAGATATCAATTTTCCGATTATAAAGGAATTGGTCACCAAAGTTTTACTGGTCAGTGAGGATGAAATTCTTTCTGCCATGTGGTGGGTATGGGAACGTATGAAAATCATCATCGAACCCAGTAGTGCCGTAGCCGTTGCAGCAGTGATCCGGTATAAAGATCAAATGAAAGGAAAACGAATTGGTGTGATTATTTCCGGTGGGAATGCAGATATAAGAAAGTTAGCAGTTAGTAGTTAGTAGTTAGAAGTTAGGAGTTAGGAGTTAGTAGTTAGCAGTTAAGCAGTTAAGCAGTTAGCAGTTAGCAGTTAGCAGTTAGCAGTTAGCAGTTAGCAGTTAGCAGTTAGCAGTTAGCAGTTAGCAGTTAGCAGTTAGCAGTTAAGTGGAAATGAAGATACGGAAATCTTTAAATGACAAATCGAAAGTTATTTGATACTATAATTATAAATTTTTATTTTTTACTCACAACTCACGATTGACAATTGACGATTTTGGATTTACGACTTACGATTTACCTCCTAGCCCCCTGAAAGGGGTAAACGATTGACAATTGACCACTCACGATTCACGTCTCACGATTGTCACAACTCGACACTCGACACTGATAACTCGACACTCTATCAATGTGCAATGTAAATCACAGATGATGCCTCATCAACATTATTGCCGGCAGCCATCAGCGTCTGAAGACCGGAAACAAATCCGCCGACAGATCCTAACATATCATTGCCTTTATATTTTTCGCTGAGCATGCTGACATAGAATGCATCCAGTGTCATGGGAATCTTTTCGGTTAATGTAAAATGATGTCGGGCCATCAGCTTTTCCATCGAGGCGGGACTAAAATGCCACAAGTGTCGTGGCACATCGTAGGCGGCCCATTGGGCACCATATTTTCTGGCATCTCTCGATGTATGATTTGGTACTGCAATGATGAGTACCCCATCAGGTTTGAGGATTGATCTGAAATGATCCATATATCCGGAGAGATCATGGACGTGCTCCAACACATGCCATAGGGTGATGACATCAAATGACCGGACATCCTGTTTGCTCAAAGATTCCAGGGGTTGAATATTGATCCCTAATTTTTCGGCAGCTACTTTGCGAGCCTTTTCATCCGGTTCTAGGGCGGTCACTTCCCAGCCTTTCAATTGCATAAAATGCGCAAAATGCCCTGTGCCGGCACCTACATCCAGGAGAATGCCAGAATCCTTACCGGAAGCCTGTTCAACCCATTTGAGCTTCTTTTTGAGCATATATTCCCTGGCCGTATGGTAAAGACGGTTGATAAGCCCTGATTTGGTATCACTATGGGATATGTAATCTTCGGAGGCGTAATACCTGCCAATTTCATTTTCACCGGGTTGAGGAAAAGTTGCCTTGAGGTGGCATAAAGCGCACTCTTTCAGGCCAAACCACTCTCCCGAAATACTATAATCTTTCACCTGGCCGGCATCTGTCCAGGCCCCGTTTCCGCAGGCAGGGCAAGGCTTAAGTTGGTCATCCGGAACATCCGTTATTGTCACCATACATGCAAATGTAGGATTCACCCGGTAATATGTCCCTGACAGGCTTGTCAAAGCCGTAAGAATGTTATTTTTGCGGCCTATGTTTAAAAGCCAGATGTTTCGCCTCCTATCCGTTGTTTTTATAGCCTTGCTGAGTTTTGTTTGCAGTGCATCCCTGACTGCCCAGACAGCTACCTTACGAGGGAATTTATACAACGAATCCACCGGCGAAGCGGTATCCTTTTGCAATGTCAACCTGGTCGGTACCGATCTGCATACCATAGCAGACCTCGATGGGTTTTTCAATTTCACTGACGTTCCTGAAGGATCTTATATCGTGGAAGCTGCTTTTTACGGTTATGATACGCTTCGCACGCAGGTTTCCCTCACAGCAGGACAAGTGAAATACCTTAAACTTTATATTCCTGAGAGTGCGATTGAGCTGCAGACCATCAACGTCAGTGCAAGCCTTGAACAACGCCGCAATGAGGTCAATGTATCCAGGATCACTGTTACGCCTCAACAAATCAAGTCCTTGCCTTCAGCAGGCGGTGAAGCCGATATTGCTCAATACCTGACAGTACTGCCAGGTATTATTTCCACAGGTGACCAGGGCGGCCAGATCTACATCCGGGGAGGCTCTCCGGTTCAGAATAAAGTGTTGTTGGATGGGATGACTATTTACAACCCATTTCACAGCATTGGATTTTTTAGCGTTTTCGAAACGGAAGCAATTAAGTCGGCGGAAGTTTTGAGTGGCGGATTTGGAGCTGAGTACGGTGGCCGTATTTCAGCTATTGTTGATCTGAAGACACGTGAAGGGGATAAAACCCGCTTTGGTGGTCTTATCTCTGCCAGCCCATTTCAAATCAAAGGATTACTGGAAGGCCCAATAGTTCCATTTAAACCTGACCACAAATCAAGTGCTTCCTTCCTTATCACCGGAAAGCATTCTTACCTCGACAAAACATCTCCAAAGTTGTATGACTATGCCTCACCGGATTCGCTCGGGTTGCCTTATTCATACACGGATATTTATGGCAAGATGTCTTTCCTTTCCGGTGAGGGCAGTAAAGTTGATTTCTTTGGCTTTAGTTTTACGGATGGTGTCAACCTGCAGGATATTGCAAAACTGGATTGGGCATCCGGTGGTGGTGGCATGAACTTCAAACTCATACCGAGTTCCTCTAACCTGATTATTTCCGGAACACTTGCATATTCAAAGTATGATATCAACCTTACGGAGATAGATGAAGCACCGCGCAAAAATACTGTTGGAGGATTTAATGCGCTTATGGATTTTGCTTCCTATGGTAAGAACAGTACACTCAACTATGGTTTCGAATTGAATGGTATTGCGACTAAATTTCAATTCCGCAATCTTGTCGGAATCACTTTTGAGCAAAACGAAAACACCACTGAACTTGCAGGCTATGTAACCTTGCGTCAGAAGGCTGGTGCTGTCATCATTGAACCAGGATTACGTGCGCAATTTTATGCATCCCTTGGTGATTTTTCGATTGAGCCCCGTATTGCTATCAAGAGTAATTTCTCAGATAACTTCAGACTTAAATTTGCAGCCGGCAAATATTCTCAAAACCTGATCAGTACTGTTAATGAAAAGGATATCGTAAACCTCTTTGTTGGTTTCTTGTCTGGCCCTGAAGAAACATTGTATGAGCCGGGAACACAGACAGCTACAAAGGATAAGCTACAAAAGGCCTGGCATGTATTGGGTGGGGTAGAGTATGATTTGAAGTCCGGCTGGTCTCTCAACGTGGAAGGATACTTTAAAGGTTTTTCCCAGCTGATCGGTATCAATAGAAATAAATTGAGTGAAGCGGATCCTGATTTTTCCACTGAAAAGGGAAATGCTTATGGTCTTGACTTTACACTTAACCGTTCTACGCCAAAAGTGAATTTCTGGGCAACGTATTCCCTGGGTTATGTCAACCGTGATGATGGAGAACAAGTATATCCGACACACTTTGAGCGGAGGCATAATGTTAACATCCTGATCAGCTATAATTTTGCCCGTACCTGGGAACTTGGTATTCGCTGGAACTATGGCGCCGGATTTCCATTTACACTTACACAAGGCTTTTATGGGCAGAACGATCTGCTCAGCGGTATTGATTCAGATGTTCTTACAGGGAATCCTGATTTAGGAATCATCTACAGTGAAAAACGGAATAGCGGACATCTTCCGGACTATCATCGTCTTGATTTGTCGCTAAAGAAGACCATTGTCTTTAATAAAAATCTGAGTCTTGAGATTCTGGCCAGTGTAACCAATGCGTATGACCGGGAAAATATATTCTATTTCAACCGGGTGACCTACAAGAGGGTCGATCAACTTCCGATCCTGCCAAGTCTTACTGTCAAACTGGATTTTTAGAAATACTACGTTCGAACGATCATTGAACCTCCCGGTACAGGAAGGGTTAATTAGCCTTATAGAAAAATGTATTTCGTAGAAATACGAAATGATCTGCTACGTACCGGGTTTGGTAGGTCTTGAAGGCCAGTTTTCCATGGTTTAGGCTATACCATCGGATTAAGCTAATTTTGTCCGTCAGATACGAAAAGAGAGCACCCCCTAGTTTATTGTAGTGTGAAGAAGTCCTGGTTCGATATTGGTTATCAAATTGACAGACTGCTGGTAAGCAGCTTTATTCCACCGTTTTTGATGTCCTTCTTCCTTGCCCTGTTTGTACTGATCATGCAGTTCCTTTGGAAATTTATTGAGGATATCATCGGCAAGGGTGTTGGGGCGCTTGTCATCATGGAAATGTTTTTCTATAAATCCGTTTCACTCTTTCCTCTTTCACTACCAATTGCAGTTTTACTTGCATCTGTTATGGTGATGGGTAACCTTGCCGAACGTTATGAGCTTTCGAGTTTTAAATCAGCCGGGGTATCCCTTACACGGATTTTATTGCCACTCCTTGGAATGAGCACCCTTATTGCCTTGTTTTCATTCTATTGTTCAAACACCATTATTCCGATTGCTAATCTGAAATATCAATCAAGGCTGTATGATATCCGAAATCAAAAACCGACACTCAGCATTGAGCCTGGTGTATTTAATGAAGATTTTCATGGATATGCCATACGTGTTGGTAAAAAGCATAAGGACAAAGAGACCATCGAAGATATCATGATCTATGACGATTCCCAGCGGAGCAAAGGGAAGCTTAATGTCGTGACTGCACAGAAGGGAAAAATGTATGTAGCGAAGGAAGATGGTGCATTTGTGATGACCTTGTATGATGGCTATCAATATGCAGAAGCGGATGCGCAAGGCAGGCCAAACACCATGCCGTTTATGATCTCACATTTCAAAGAGTGGACCAGAAGGTTTGATTTATCCGAATTTGATCTTGACCGGACAGAGGAGGAACAATTCAAGACCCATCAAACCATGAAGAGTGCAAAGCAAATAGCTTACGAGATTGATACACTGGATGAGCAGATTCAAATAGCAAAGACCACGAATCATTCCACGTATTCATTACTCAGTGATACCATTGTAGATAAGAACCCGGTATTTAAGCGGACGGAAGGCGATACTAGTAAGGAGTATATTATAGAAAAGAAAAAATTCCAGGGCAATCGAAGTGTGGTGGAAAGTGAACTAATGTTGGCAAAGTATAAGGATTTAAAGACATGGCTGGACACTGCGGTCATCAGTTCATCATCATCCCTTGCGCAGGAACTTCCGGCTGCTATACGGCATGGATATATCTCGCAGCTGCATAGTAAAATCACGATAGCTCAATCTACTCAAGACAGGGGAGTGCGGACCATTGAACGACTGGAAATGAACAAGCGTAAACATGTCTATGAGCTTCATTGGAAATTTTCACTCGCGGCTGCATGTATTGTCATGTTGCTGATCGGAGGACCGATGGGAACCATTGTACGAAAGGGTGGATTCGGCTATCCACTGTTAGTTTCCATTTTCTTTTTTACCTTTTTCATCATGAGCAACATCAGTTGTAAAAAGTTGAATGACTCTGAAAAACTGCCCCCCATTCTTGCAGCCTGGTTGCCGGTGATATTATTAGCTGTTATTTCAACAGTACTCACCTATAAAGCCCTGCATGATTCCAAGATTATGGATTTAGATCGCTTCAGGGCCAATTTCGCAAAATGGATGAACATCCTGAAAAGGGAAAAGGCGGTATGAAGGCATGGAGGATTTTTGTGATTGGTGCCATCGTTTTGATTTCTACCGGAATCAGTCTGACATTTATGGGAGATAAGGGGCACTTCCTTAAATGGCTTTCCGGCCACAGGAATATTGTTCTGGACCATTATTTTTACCACGTTACCAAGTTGGGTGAGGAAGCCGGCTATTTTATTATCGGGATCATCCTATGGTTGCGATCATGGCGTAAGATGCTGATGATCGCGGTGCTCGGAGGCATTGTCACGATTGCGAGTTACTTGTTGAAAGAATTTTTTGAACAGGAACGGCCTTCCATTTATCTCAAGCGGATTGGATGGGATGGTCCGATGGATGTCCTGGATTATCAGCTTTTGTCCGGGCATGCGAGTTTCCCTTCAGGACATTCGATGGCGGCATGGGCATTGTTTACGCTGACAGCAGCCTTGATACGGAAGACGTGGGTGTCATTGTTATGTTTGTTTTTGGCTGCATCAGTCTCCATATCCCGTGTTTATCTGATGGCGCACTTCCTTCGGGATGTGATTGGCGGGGCTGCCGTAGGCTTTTCATTGGGATTTGCGATGTTTATAATCTATGATAATTGGATGAAAAAGAACAAGTTAAAGCAGGAATTTGCTGAGGTGAAAGAAATGTAAAATAAACCTGAAGGCTAAGGCACTGTCAGGTTGCCGGCCTGATATACCTCTCAGAGCATTTGAATAGTATATTTGTCGCGTATAAAAAATAATCATGAGAAAATTCTTCTTTCCTATTGCTGTGGTGTTTACCGTTTGTTTAGTGTATTCCTGTAAAAAGGCGGATACTGGTTCATCACAGGCTTCAACATCTTCCACCGGGCTCAAGGTCGCTTATGTCAATGGCGATTCGATTCTTTTACATTATGAAGAATTCAGGAAAGAATCAGAGGCAATGGATATTAAGCAGAAGAAAGCAGAAGCTGATTTGCAGACGAAAGGTGCAGCTCTGGAGAAGGAGTTTATGGAATATCAACAAAAAGCCCAAACCGGCACCTTGACCCCTAAAGAAATGCAAGCACGCGAAAAATATCTCTCTGCACGCCAGGAAGCCCTCATGGGTGAGCGCGACAGAATGGCCAAGGAAATAATGGATGAAACAGCATCTACCAATAAGAGGCTCCAGGCCGTCATGCATGAAAAGCTGAATAAATTGAAAGAGAAAGAAGGCTATGATTTTATCTTCAGCTATGTAGAGGGGGGAGGAATTCTCGTCGCTGATCCAAAATTTGATATCACAGATCAGGTCCTGAAAGAGTTAAATGCCGAAGCTTCTGAAGTTCCTGCGGATACGACTGGTAAGAAGTAATCTGTATTCAGTAATCGGTGTTCAGGATGCGCCGCTGGATGGAGTTTTCTCCGCCAGCAGACGATGCGTCATAACGCTTCGACTATGCACTTCGTTGGTCGGCGGAGAAAACTCCATCCGACGGCGATGCAGGTGCTACGCCCAACTCACGATTGACGATTGACGATTTACGATTTACGAATGACGATTGACGATTTCGTTTAGACTATAGACCTCAGACACGCAGACTTCAGACTCAAGACACAACAAATCGCTATTTGAAGATTTTATCTTCAAATCAATATACCAGAACTGTATCCATTGAATGAACACTGATAGGCGGTCTGTGACCGCCAAGTAATATCACCACTCACCACTGATAGCTGACGGCTGATAGCTATCATACGCCTAAAACCACATTTTTGAAATGCGATGTGATCTGATCCCGCATTTGTTGAAGTTCCTGGTGCATGCGCAGGTGAATGATCATTTCTTCATCTTTTCCTTCCTTTTCCAACTGGGCCATCAGGATAGTATTCTTATCAATGTGCGCCTTGATGATTTCTAATTTCAATCGAAGGATGGCATCGAGGGCGTCTTTCTTGTAATTGATATCAGGGTGTAGTTGAATTTGCAAGGGGATATCATGCTCTGCCCAACTGGCATACTCAAATGGAAATGTGAGTAATTCGATGGCGAGATGTTGGATAGCAGGATCACTGTGATTGGTAAAATATTCAGGACCTGGAGATTTGCCCTGCTCAAGCAGGGTTTGGTATTCAAGAATGATTTTTTTATAAAGGTCATGCTGGAACTCATCAATGATATCAAGCAAGCTGACCACGATATATTTACTCAACGGGGTTAGGTTAGCATCCGGGATCGGTTTGTCGCCATAGTTGAGTAAGATGCGTATGATATCTCTTTCCTGGTGTCGGTCAACCAGATCGTGAAAGTTTTTTTCATTTTGCGAAACTTGCCTGGTTTCTTCATTAAAGACCTGGTGCTGGGTTTCACGCTCTGCAATATCTGTATCCCGGGGAATTCCTTGTCTTTTTTGCCTGAGGAATTCATCTATAGCTTTGTTGGTTTCCCTTACAAGTATATGCTCATCAATCTTCAAGAGGTGGGCACATTGTGTTACATAGGCTGATCTTTTGATTGCTTCTGGCATTCGGGCAAGCGTTTCCACTATTTCCTTGATAAGAGATGCCTTTCGCATCGGATCGCTCCCAGCTTCTTGCAAAAGCATATTAGTCTTGAAAAGTATAAGGTCCTTGCTGTTATCCCGGATATAATCCTGAAATCCTGTTAACCCAACTTTTTTGACAAATGAATCGGGATCCTCACCTTGCGGTAAAAGAACTAAGCGTATATCTACATTTTCTTCCAGGATCAGATCAAGGCCGCGCATAGCTGCTTTTATTCCTGCAGGGTCACTGTCATATAGAACTGTGATTCGTCCAGCATAACGTCTTATCAAACGGATCTGATCGGGAGTGAGTGCGGTTCCTGAGGAGGCTACGGCATTTTCAATTCCTGATTGATATAAGCTGATAACATCCGTATACCCTTCTACCAAGAAACAATTGTCTTGTTCGCGGATAGACTTTTTGGCGGTAAAGAGACCATAGAGGACTTTTCGCTTGACGTAAATGTCTGTCTCCGGGGAATTGATGTATTTGGGTCCGCCTTTGGCCGTCACCATCTGACGGCCGGCAAAGGCAATGACTTTGCCTGAAATATTAAAAATAGGAAACATGACCCTGTGACGGAAAAAATCACCTCCATGCTGGGTCATCAAACCGGCTCGCTGCAGGATTTCTGACGTAAAGCCTGCCTTTGAAGCCTCTGAAGCCAGGGCATCTGTTTTATTGGGGGCGTATCCCAGCCCAAACAATTCTATGGTTTTTGTACGGAAGTCCCTCTCTTTGAAGTAGTTAAGTCCAGCTAATCGGCCTTCTTCGGTATTGTGGAGCTGGTTTTTGTAAAACTGCCAGGCAAATTCGAGGACTTTATAGATGGTTTCCCGTTCGCGTTCAGCTAATAAGGTCTCTGCATCTGCCTGAGTCTCTTCTAGTTGAATGCCATATTTACCGGCGAGGTAGCGGATCGCTTCAGGATAGTCGTACCCCTCATGTTCCATGACAAACTTAATGGAGTCCCCTCCGCGCCCACAACCGAAACACTTGAAAATGTTCCTTGTAGGTGACACTGAGAAGGAAGGGGTCTTTTCGTGGTGGAAGGGGCAGAGACCGGTCAGATTGCTCCCTCGTCGCTTTAAATTGACGAAATCGCCTACGACCTCCTCTATACGAGCCCTCTCCATTACCTCATCTATACTTTTTCGGCTGATCATCAGAAGGTAAAACTAAATGTTTAGGCGATTTAACATAAATATGAGAATATTCTCTTGCTGATCCAATTAATGGATGCTATATTTGTTAGGCAGATGTTTTAGAAACACAAAATAACTGCCACAAACTTGAATTCTTGATACGTTTTTAGGGTGTTCTCATAGTGTGTTCTTACCCGCTTTCCGATGGGAAGGCGGGTTTTTTTATGCCTGCTGATTTCTATTTAACATATTGATTTACAGACAAATAGCTACGGAATTATGAAGACAATCGGGATCATTGGCATGGGTCGGATGGGCCAGACCATAGCGGCTTTACTGGAAACCCGAAAGGACCTTATGTACCACACTTTTGACCGGATTTCAGCCTCCAATCAGGACAAACTCAAATCATGTGATGCTGTCATAGAGTTCACTACACCTGAGGCAGCACCCGGTGTCATCCGCCATTGTATAGAGCACGGAATACCTGTTACGTCCGGCACAACAGGATGGCATGAATACCATCTTGAATCTATTCTCACATTGTGCAAGCAATCCAAAGGCACCTTTCTTTATGCTACTAATTTCAGCATAGGAATGAATATTGTTTTTGCCCTAAATCGAAAACTTGCATCTGTCATGGATAGTTTTCCCGCTTTCAAACCTTCGATCAAAGAGATACATCACATTCATAAAAAGGATTCACCAAGTGGCACTGCCTATACATTGATTGAAGATATCTTAGTCAGGCATCATGAATATGGTGGATTTGTTCTTAATCCTGAATCGGGGAAAACACCGAATGACAGATTGCCGGTAATTGCGATTCGTGAAGGTGAAGTAAAAGGGTTTCACCAGGTAACCTGGAATTCAGGTGCAGAACAAATAATGATAGCACATGAAGCGTTTGACCGAAAAATTTTTGCTGAAGGTGCTGTGATGTCGGCATTATGGCTGACGGGTCAGGGGCATGGTATCTATACTATGCAGGATATCATCAGTATCTGATCGAAGAGGCGTCCCTAAAAAGAAATAAGGCCTTTCGGGGGGAAAGACCTTATTCACTTTATGAAGCCAAAAAATTCTTTTTTAAATAAGAAACACCTTTAGCTGACATTAGATTATCATGATTACAGTGTCACTAAGGTTACTCTGAGATCAAACTCATCGTAGATCGTGGTATCTCCAAGGTCCTCGTAAAACTTGCCTGAACCATATTTCACATTGAAGAGTGTTCTGTCAATAGTAATATTCGATGTGGCCTTATACTTTTTGCCTTCTTGTGTCACTTGTGTAGTGAAGCTGATAGGTTGGGTAATACCTTTAATGGTAAGGTTGGCCTTGACTTCGTACATGCCCTCACCTTTTGCGTTGGCTTGGGTAATGACAAGCGATGCGGTTGGATAAGCAGTTACACCAAAGAAATCATCTGATTTTAAATGTCCTTCCAGTTTGGTTGCATATTCACCTTGCATATCGGTATCTTTTATCGTTGTCATATCTATGACAAATGATCCGCCAAGGAGAAATCCATCTTTTATCTGGAGGCTTCCTTCTTTAAGATTAACCGTGCCATTGTGTTTGCCGGTTACTTTCCGACCTGTCCACTCAAGGGTGGATGCAGTTACATTTACTTTTGATTCATTGCCCGGGTTGTCTGCCTTAGCAGCAATGGCAAAGCTCGCCGTCAGTAATAGGGATAAAAATAGTTTTGTCATACGTGTATTATTTGTTGATGAATGAACAGGTATAACATTGCTATTTTTCGATTGTTTTCCAAACAGGCCCAATACAACATCAAATGCTGATGAAGCAGCCATATGCTCGGCTGAAACCCCTGTTTTTGCTACCTAAAAGGGAGGTAATCCAAATACGTTAAAAATACCTTAAGGACCCGCAGTTCTATTGAATAGGCGTCAAACCCCAGGGCAGCCTTGCTTGCGGTTCTCCGGATTGGGCTACCTGCCATATCCGCATGATTTGTGGAATTTCTGATTTAAACATAGCAGAGGCACCCCCACTATTCTGGTCCATGATATCAGAAATCATTTTCTGTAGTGGATTTTGGAACACAGGATATTCTTTAACTCTGTACTCTTCTATGCCTGCGAGTGTAGCAGCTGATGCGATAGCATCCTCCAATGTTCCGAGTTTATCAACTAATCCTAATTCAACTGCTTTCTTGCCTGACCAGATCCTTCCCTGTGCAACAGCATGCACTTCATCCCTTGTCATATCACGCCCTTCAGCCACTTTGCTCAGGAACAGTTCGTAATAAGCATCCGTCCTTTCCTGCAGATAATTATGTTCTCTTTCAGTCCACGGAAAGACAGTAGTAAAATCAGCACTGTACGGTCCTGTGCGAACTGTATCAAACTTGATCCCTAATTTTTCATCCATCAGGCGTGAGGGATTTGGGATAATGGAAAAAACGCCAATGCTTCCGGTAAGCGTTCCGGGTTGAGCGAAAATACTATCCGCCATGGCAGATAGGTAGTAACCTCCGGAAGCAGCCAGGTCACCCATGGAAACCACAAGTTTTTTTCCATCTTTTTGCAAGCCGATGAGTTGTCTGTAAATATTTTCTGCACTCAGTATACTTCCGCCAGGGCTATTGATACGAAGTACCACTGCTTTGATATCATCCTGTTTACGGATATCCTTCAGGAGTTTTACATAGCGGCCATCATCTACGACACCATATTGATCATTGCCACTGACGATTTCACCTTCTGCATAGATGACAGCGATTTTATTTTTTGCTTTAAAATTAATTGGTTCAGCCGGTGTAGCACTTGCATAATCTTCTATGCTGATATACTCGATACGGTTGTTTTGGTCCTTACCCATTTTGGCATTCATCCATGTCTCACAATCTGCTTTGGCACCTATCTCATCGACCAGTTTATATTTCAACGCATCGTCCGCATTTTTAATCTGGAATTGCCATGCCATGTTTTTCAACGAGTCAACACTAATGTGTCGGGCTTCAGAAATATCTTCAAGATACATCGTGTAGGTATCTGATAAATATTCCCTGGTCTGTAATTTATTTTCAGGGCTCATTTCGGTTCTGCGAAATGGCTCTGTCGCACTCTTGAAATTACCGGCATAATAAATTTGTATATCAAGGCCGATCTTGTCCAGCAAACCCTTAAAGAAAGGAACATAACTGGCATATCCCCTGAAATCTACAGTTCCCACAGGATGCAGTGTAATATGATCTGCAGGACTCGCCAGATAATAGCCTTGTTGCGTATAGAAATCACCATATGCCGCGAGGAATTTGTCGGACTCTTTAAAATCCATCAATGCATCCTGAATTACTTTGGAAGAACTTGCACCGAGGCCGCCGATTCCGTTTTCGATCAGGATACCACTGATCTTGTCATCTTCTGCAGCATGGCGTATCAAGCCTGCTATATCGTGTAGCCCGGGGATATTTTTTTCATTGAAATCAAAAGACCTCGAACTGAGGTTATTGGTATGTTCAGGGATGTATTGCGTAAAATCAAGAGCGAGCACACTGCCTGTTTTTAGGGCTGGGGTAGATCCACCACCTCCTGTGCTTGCCACTGCCGCAGCCACTAAGGCAATAATCAAAACAAAAAATATGGTTCCTGCGAGGAAAAAACCAAGGCAACTCGCTGCTGTAAACTTCAGGAAATCTTTCATAGACTTTTCTTCTTCTAAATAAAGGGTATATAAACCTCATGCAAAGGTCAACAATAAGAACCACTCAGGGTGCAATACGGTTATGGGTTTTGCCTAATAATCTACTCTTTTGATCGAAAAATCAGACTTTATGTTTCTGGGATTCGAAGGTGGGTAGTTCCATCTTCAGGGATTCCATATGGGTGAGGACTCTTTCGGCGATGAAATAATCTCTGTACCAACGTTGGTCTACAGGGGCAATAATCCATGGCACCTTGCTGCGGTTGATGGCATCTTCGTAGCTAAACATGTATTCTTTCCACAATTTTGCTTCTTCCCAGTCAGCATCATTATGTTTCCACTGCTTGACCGGATCATCGATGCGTTCCTGCAGTTTTTCTTTTTGTCTTTCAGGGGAGATGTGCATGTAAAATTTCAGGATGCTTGTGTTATTGTCGCGCTGAAGTAATTCCTCCCATTCATTGATGGCATCTATACGCATAGACACTTTATCATCATCGATCCATTTGTGGACACGCTGGATGAGTACATCTTCATAATGCGATCGGATAAAAATCTGGAACATTCCTTTTGCCGGTGCCCGCTTACTTATCCTCCAAAGAAAATCGTGCGAAAATTCTTCTTCCGTGGGTTTGCGAAAAGGATATGCATTGATACCGGTCGGATTGCAATACGCAAAGACTTTTCGTGTAGCACCATCTTTTCCGCTGGCATCCATGCCTTGAAAGACCACGAGAAAATTGTGTTTCTTTTCAGCATACATGATGTGTTGCAATTCGCCGATGCGTCTTGCCATGCGCTCTGTTTTGCGTTTGATATCATCTTTTTCCAGGCCTTTTGGGGCACGGGTCGGAATCTCATTGAGTTGTATCATATTCCCATTTTACTTCTGCGGACAAGGAAGGATTGCAATATGGGTGCAAATCCTTGTTGCTGATCAGCGGTGACAAAATCAATCTGGTATTGAAGGCATTTCATTTTGAGGCGGTCATAGAAGCCTGACATATGCTCAACGTAGGCTTTCCGCACTTCCTGGGGCCTGAGCTTGATTTTCTCATCTGTCTCCATATCGACAAACATATAAGGCCGGTTTTCAAAGGCGAAATCCAGTTCTTTGTCGTGATCAAGTACATGAAACAGGACAACCTCATGTTTGTTATGTTTCAAATGTTGCAGCGCCCCGAAAATATCGTCTTCTTCATTGCTCTCCAGCATATCACTAAACACCATGACTAACGATCGCTTATGAATACTGTCTGCAATATGGTGAAGCGATTGTGCGGCAGATGTAGTCTTATTTAATTGTGGTTGGGCGATAAGCTGTTCAAGGTGTGTCAGCATCAGGCTGTAATGCGTGTGGCTGCTTTTGCATGGTGTATGTATCCTGAGCTGATCATCGAAAATACTCAGGCCAAAAGCATCTCTTTGTTTACGCAACAAATTCATCAGGGAAGCGGCGGCAAGCACGCTGAAACGCATCTTATTCCAGCCTTCCTGTCCTGCTGTGAGAAAAGGGAACTGCATAGAAGAAGAAGCATCGATGACGATCTGGCAACGGAGATTGGTTTCCTCCTCAAATTTTTTAGAATACAACCGGTCTGTCCTTGCGTATATTTTCCAGTCTATATTACGGATGGATTCTCCGGGGTTGTAGAGGCGGTGTTCTGCGAATTCTACCGAAAAACCGTGGAATGGACTTTTATGGAGGCCGATGATAAATCCTTCTACCACCTGCCTGGCCAGTAATTCCAGGTTGTCAAATTTTCGGAGTTCAAACTGATCGAAATAGCTCATTGGGTCGAAATTAGGGATTTCCTGTGTGGGACGGTAAAAAAAGGAGGGTGTGGGAGCAAAAGCCGGGATATCGAGAAGAATTTCATATTTCGACGAAATATATTTCGTAGAAATACGAAATGATTTTATAGCCTGGTTTTCAGATGAATGCCAATAAAAAAAGCCTCCGGAATTTTATTCCAAAGGCTTTAACGTGTTCTTAGCCGTTTATGATCGGTATCAGGCCAGGATTGCGTCCAGTTTGTCGCTGAGGACTTTCTTGCTGGTTGCACCTACCTGTTTATCAACTATTTCGCCATTCTTAAGATAAAGCACAGTAGGAATACTACGTACATTATATTTTAAGGAAATCTCCGGGTTGGTGTCCACATTGACCTTGGCGATCAATGCTTTACCATCATATTCTTTTGCCATTTCTTCAATGTGCGGACCGATCATGCGGCAAGGGCCACACCATTCTGCCCAAAAATCCACCACGGTCACACCTGCAGTGTCTATAACCTTCTCTTTGAAGTTGCTATCAGTTAATTCGAATGCCATTGTTACTTAAATTATGATTTGTTAAAATTGATTATTTACAAAATACGAGCATTAAACACTCAATGTGGGGGCAAAGTTGCAAATTTATCCCAAGGACAACATGGAAAATGACGTTATTTAATCCTTAAATCATATCCGGAATAATGTCCTACAATGCCCCAAAACCCTGGCTTCATCTCCGATCCCTTAAGTGGATGGTGGCTGCCATCCTGGTTTTGCTTTTGCAGCGGTTACTGCCTACTTCAGTTTGGGATCAGTTTTATTACAAAGGGATATTCACAGTTATACGGCGAGCTTATGATTTTCTCCTTGGTTGGTCTCCACTTCCAATGGTTTACGTTGTTCTATCCATCTTGCTTATACGGACAGCGAGGTGGTTTGGCAACTCCGGAAAGGGATTTTCATACCAACTATCCTCCGCGCTCGGCGGGGTAGCGGCATTAGTGGTTTTGTTTTATGTATTGTGGGGCTTCAATTACCGGCAGGTATCCTTGCAGGACAGGTTAGGTTTTGACCTTGGAGCTGTAAGCAAGGAGGAAATGGATAAAGAATTTCTTAGGGCAACAACGGTCTTGAAAAATGAAGCTTCCGGACTCTCAGATATGCTCACCAGGGATGAAGCCATCGCACATCTCAAGATATCGGATGCTGATCTCAGGCCAGATGTTGAAAATGCATTGGCAACCCTTCATTTGCCAAACAAAGGACGGGTCAGGGTAAGGCAGTTATGGCCGAATGGATTTTTATTGAGATGGAATACCGCCGGTATATATATTCCGCAAACGGGGGAGGGTCATATCGACAAAGGATTGCTATCGATTCAAAAACCATTTACCCTGGCGCATGAAATGGCGCATGGATATGGTGTTACGGATGAGGGTGCCTGCAATTTCATAGCCTGGCTTGCCTGTAGTGAATCCAGTGACCAATGGGTGAGATTTGGGGGTGCCTTTACCTATTGGCGATATGCAGCATCGGCCATGCCCTATGATAGTGTCGCGCAGGTAATAAATACATTTCCACCTGTGGTCACAAGAGCGCTGACACTGGTCAAACAAAATGATTTAAAATACCCTGATATATTGCCGAAAATGCGGGATGCTATTTATTCATCTTACCTCAAGCGTCATGGCGTCAAGGGCGGATTACACAGTTATAATTACGTCGTGTTGATGGTGCAACAATATCTGGAGGCTGCATCAAAGAGTCTTCAGCCTGAATAGTTTGTCAATATTCAGGTTGGATTTTTCCAACATTTGAAAAATGTTGTCGTTCAGG
>JAGOIB010000094.1:4833-7905 GCA_017995875.1 Saprospiraceae bacterium | reverse complement strand
CAGGCAATGCGCGAAAGCAGACAGCCGAATGGATACAGAGGTCGGGTTGCCAGACTATGGTGAGTTCATCTTTTGAATATTCCTTTTTTATCATTGTTTAATCTGTTAGATGGTTAAGAGGTTTAGGGATTTGGAAGTTCACTGGCAAGGTATGTCTGCAATCTGGCATCTGATGTCTGGCATCTGCATTCAAATCAACAGTAACCCTATTTTAAAACAAGTACGACAGGACAATGGTCACTGCCCATTTCACCGGGCATGATCAGACTGTCAGCCACAGACGTCATGAGTGGATTCGACACCAGGAAATAATCAATACGCCATCCTATATTTTTCTGTCTGGCACCAAACCTGGCACTCCACCAACTATACCCTGCTTCTTCTGGCCTGAGGTGACGAAACGTATCTGTAAATCCGGTTTTAAGCAATTCACTCATCCCATCGATTTCCTTTTGGGTATAACCTGACGTCTTGTTGTAATTCTCCTTCGGCCGTGCAAGGTCGATTGGTTGATGTGCAACATTAAAATCTCCACACGCTATGACAGGTTTCTTCTTTTGCAATTTGGTAAGATAGGTCCGAAAATCTTTATCCCAGATTTGCCGGTAATCAAGACGGCCTAGTTCGCTTCCAGAATTAGGTATATACGCTGTTAGCAGATAAAACTGATCAAACTCAGCTGTGATTACTCTGCCTTCCTGGTCATGCTCTTCGATGCCGATACCATACGTAACATTGATTGGTTTGTGCCTGGTGAGTAAACCCGTACCTGAATACCCTTTGCGTATTGCGGAGGAGGAAAAAATTTCATATCCTTTCAGTTCCGTGAGTGCCTGCCTGACTTCATCATCCTGCGCCTTTGTTTCCTGTAAACAAATAATGTCCGCATTCCAGGCTTTTACCTGGTCAGCAAATCCTTTTTTAGCGACAGCCCGGACCCCGTTGACATTCCAGCTAATTAGTTTCATGGTGGTTGTGATTTGACGGGAGAAAGATAGGAAAGTTGAGGTTAAGCTGTCAGCTATCAGCCGTCAGCTATCAACTATCAGCCTGAAATCTGTTAACCATCTAACCTCCTAAGCTACTAAGCCCTTTAAGCATTTAAACCACTACTTTTGCATGAACCATACAAGTATGAATAAATTAAAAATTGGTCTGGTCCAGATGAGTTGTACGGTTGATAAAGCCGATAACTTATCTAAAGCCATTGAAGGAATCCGGGATGCCCACCAAAAAGGTGCACAGATTGTCTGCTTACAGGAGTTGTTTACCTCATTGTATTTCTGTGATGAGGAAAACTATGACCACTTTTCGCTGGCTGAGGCAATACCAGGACCATCAACTGATATTCTTTCTGTCTTGGCTAAGGAACTTGGCGTCGTCATTATTGCCTCGCTGTTTGAAAAAAGGGCTCAAGGTCTCTATCACAACACTACAGCTGTTCTCGATGCCGATGGTTCTTATCTTGGAAAATACAGGAAGATGCATATCCCTGATGATCCCAATTACTATGAGAAATTTTATTTCACCCCTGGTGATCTTGGCTATAAAGTTTTCAAAACAAAGTTTGCAACTGTAGGTATTTTAATCTGCTGGGATCAATGGTATCCTGAAGCTGCAAGGATTACTTCTTTGATGGGAGCTGAAATACTATTTTATCCAACAGCCATCGGTTGGGCTACTTCTCAGGATGATGCCACCAACACTGAACAATACAATGCCTGGCAGACGATTCAGCGCAGTCATGCTGTAGCCAATGGAGTGCACGTGGTGAGTGTGAACCGGGTTGGGCTTGAGCAGGATGGTCGGATGAAATTCTGGGGTGGGTCCTTTGTTTCCAATCCATTTGGAACAGTTATCCAGCAGGCGTCACATGATCACGAAGAAACAATGGTGGTAGAAATCGATACTGCCAAAACTGATCAATACCGTACACATTGGCCATTCCTCAGGGACCGTCGTATTGATTCCTATGAACCCATCACAAGAAGATACATAGATGAGTGAGATGACACCGGCAGCAGCAGGTTATTTCTTCCCGGCTGAATTTGCACTGCATACTGCCACATGGTTGAGCTGGCCTCATAATCCAGATACGTGGCCCGGAAAAATAGATAGCATCTATCCATCCTATGCACAATTTATCAAGACACTGATTGCAGGTGAATATGTACATATCAATGTAGCCGATGCACAGATGCAGCTCAGTGCAACACAACTGCTGATGCATCATGATGTGCCCATGGAGCGCATCCGGTTCTTTCATCATCCAACCAATGACGCCTGGTGCAGGGATCATGGTCCGGCATTCCTTATCAATCCTGATAGCAGACAGCCCAAAGTAATTGTGGATTGGGGTCATAATGCATGGGGTGGAAAATACCCTCCTTTTGATCTGGATGATATCATCCCTTCGCTGATTGGAAAGGACTACAATATTCCTGTTTACCATCCGGGGATCATCATGGAAGGAGGCAGTGTGGATTTTAATGGAGCAGGTACATTGATAACATCAACCGCTTGCCTTCTCAATCCAAACCGAAATCCACATCTTTCAAAAAGGGAGATCGAACAATATCTCATCGATTATTACGGTGTTGAGCAAATCCTTTGGGTCGATGAAGGTATCATAGGTGATGATACGGATGGACACATTGATGATACAGTCCGGTTTTATAAAGAGGATGCAGTCATTACTGTCATTGAACACAACAAACATGATGAGAATTATGATTTGCTGAAACGCAATCTGAAGCAACTTCAAGCAATGCGTTTGACAGATGATCGTCAGCTTACTATTGTAGAGTTGCCAATGCCTGATCCTGTTTTTTATAATGATCAACGCTTACCAGCTTCCTATGCCAATTTCTATATTTCCAATCTACATGTGATCGTTCCCACCTTTCGTAGTAAGAAAGATGATGAAGCCATAGATATTTTAAAGGAATGTTTTCCGGAAAGAGAAGTAGTTGGTATTGATTCTACAGATATCATCTGGGGCCTTGGAAGTTTTCACTGTCTGAGCCAACAGGAGCCGGCTGTGTAGGGGCAGAGGGCATAGAGCATAGAGCA
>JAGOIB010000094.1:0-4733 GCA_017995875.1 Saprospiraceae bacterium | reverse complement strand
AATTGACAATTGACAATTTGTTTTTGATAATTCATAATTGTTACAGCCCCATCGGGGCGATATGTCTGTAGCATTGTTAAAAGAAAAAATGTTTTTAGCTCCATAGGAGCGACATTCAGTTTAACGTGGCAGTTGCAAACTGCCTGAAATGAATCTTCAATAGATACCGATCCATATATTGATTTTAAGACTAGAGTCTTAAAATAGCGATTGGTATTTCCTTCGCCTCAGCCTTAGCCTTAGCCTTAGCCTTCTAACTATTTCTTAAAAATAAAATAGACTGCAAGGATCAGGAAAACAAATCCGATGAGGTGGTTCATCCTGAACGTTTCATTTTTAAAAACAAGGAGGGCAAAGAGGGTAAATACAATCAGTGTGATCACCTCTTGTATGACTTTCAATTGGAGCAATGAAAAGGGTCCGCCGTATTGATGAAATCCAAGCCTGTTAGCCGGTACCTGGGCGCAATATTCGAAAAGGGCGATACCCCAACTGATAAAAATTATAGAGATCAGGCCTAGTTTTTGAAAGCCCTTCATTTCACCAAATTTCAGGTGACCATACCAGGCCATCGTCATAAAAATATTGGATAGTACCAGCAGTCCGATCGTCATGAGTCCGCGTGACATAGTTATAGGATTAGTGTGAACTCACAAGATAGTTATCGGTAATCTGTAATCGGTAATCGGTAGGGGTGTATTGTATACATCCAGTGATCGGTGATCAGTAATCTGAACAATACTGAATACTGAATACCGCTTACCAAATACTGAATACTGCTTACTGAATACTGCTTACCGAACACACCCCATTGCATATATACAAATAAAAAAAGCCGGGAGTGTTTAGTTCCCGGCCTTGTAGTACTATTAGTATGAAGGTAAACCTCTATTGTTTCGAAATCTGTTGGGTAAATCTTTTTTCGCCCTGCAACACACCCAAAATGTAATTGCCTTGTGGCAGGTCTTTAATATTAATCTCATTGGAATAATTTCCCGAATCGTTGTCATTCAGATCGCGGTAAACAATTTTACCATTTACATCTGTGACCGTTACAGCGATAGGACCAGGAGCTGTTCTAAATGAAAAGGAAAATACGCCATCTGTTGGGTTAGGATAAACCTGTGCATCTTCGAGAACAAGAGGCTCAATGCTGTTTAATCCCGGATCGTCATTCAGCACGGGTTGATCATGGTGAACAACGACGGGTTCTGGATTACCGCAGTCAGTTCTTGCTCTGAATTCCTGGCCTGGAATCTGATCCCATCCTTTCAACAGGACTTTTTTCTGGTAGGTTTTCCCTTCGTGATCATAGACGACGACGGCTTCATCACCTGCTCTGAAATGAGATAGAGCGAAAAACAAAGTTGCAAAATCGCTTACATCAAATTCGTCGACTTTTTTGATGATGTCCCCAACCTTGAGACCGGCTTCCTGGGCGCCACCTTTCTCAATCAAACCACTGATAGCTGCACCGTACATATCTGGATTTCTACCAATGAGTACACCCATTGCTGCACAGTTGGATTGTTGTTTATCACCACCAACCATAACAGATGCATAGGCCCTCTGTCCATTTCCGTTAGCGTGCCAGGTATTGCCAGTAACATCCTGAATTTTGTCTGCATCAACGGTTTTGGTTACAATAATTACTTTTTGAGCATCAGGTTCCTCTCCTAAAATGTCCTGTGGATCAATTACATTAACGGTTACACCGGTTGGTGCATTTTCACCTGCAGCTCTGTAGTAGAATATTCTTTCCTGATCTCCTTCTGCTGCGTTGATTTCAACTTTTTGGATTCCATCAGGACTAACGGCCATTTCTTTCAGGATTTCAGCAGGTTCTTTTCCTTCTGCAATCCAGGTTTCTGTTATCGTTTTTCCGTTTTCATCAACTTTTTGTGTGGTAACTGTGATTCGTGAGGCATTCTTGTCTGCAGTCGCAGTAGTAGTGGATTGTGCAAAGGCCGGTAGGCAAATCAGGGCACAAAAGGCAATAAGTAAACTTACTTGTTTCATAATGAAGATGATTGAATTGGGTTTAAACGGTTAGAATAGATTGAAAGGTAGTCCTAAAATCGGCATGACATCAGTTCGTCCCGGTTTTATTCGATAGACAGATGCATCCGGGGGACGAATTACATACGTAGTTTGCTCTTTGTCGTAAACTCAACCTTTGAATTCCCGGAAAGTTCTATGCCTTGCTGCTGTTCATACATTCTCAGGTATTTCTGATGTATGTTTTCAGGCATTTTCTCTCCATTGATCTTCAGTTTGTCAGGGGTGAGTTGTACTTCTACCTCATTACCTGGTTCGACAAGACCGTCCTGGATCATTTGATCGGTAAGATTTAACCGAGGAGAATTATATTCATACATAAAAGGTTGAATCTGATCAAGATGGCCCAGTTCGAGCTCCAATGCTCTAAGCTGTTCTTCGTTTGCCGGATTTGGGTGCCTCATTTGTTCACGCATTATATCCTGTTGAGATCTCCACTGATTGGCATGCTCGCGTGATTGATCCGCGTATGCACGGGATTGTTCTCTCCATTTTTTCTCTTGCTTGCGCCATTCTTCAGCCTGAGCCTCCCAGTCTTTGCCCCAGAATTCGGCATTCCTTTCCATTTCTTCAGCCCATTTCTTCATTTCCTGGTCATTCATCATTCTGCCATCTATGGCTATTGATGGATGGCCTTCCCCGGACCAGAGGGGTTGACCTGGTACACATATGACAGAAGAGTCTCCATCCGTCATTCTTATGATGATTGTTTGCTGCCCATTGACGAAAGTCGTGTCATGGGTGATTTTCACCCCATCCTTCATTATTTCAGGATTAAACAGTGTAATTGTATAGCCATCTTCATTCAACTGCTTCAAGGCTTCCATTTCAAGAAATCGCATTTCCGGCATCTCAGGCATCTCAGGCATTTCTGGCATTTCTGGAAATGAATATTCGAATCCTTCCATCATATAAGGCATTGCCGGCATGGGAGGCATTGGGGGCATGGTATATTCAAATCCTTCGGGCATAGGTGGCATTGCCGGCATAGGTGGCATCGTGTATGAAAATCCTTCCATAGAGGGAGGAGCTTCAACGCTACCGAATAATTCATCGATCACATCATCATATACTGCAAATTCAGATGGCTCAATATCCTTACCATCGATTTTCAGTTCTTTGATGGTACCATCCTCTACTTCGACACTGATATCCTGATCATCTGTTTTTTTGTGTATGCGGTATATTCCCTTTGTTGGAATAGAATCTGCGGTCACGGTGACTGTGGCAAAAATGTTTGGAGCCGGATCAGATGAACCAGCCTGGTCATTAATCGTAGTGTGACTTGAAAGGGTGAATGCCAGGAAGCATAGTGAGCATAAGCTCAACAAAACTGTTTTTTCCATTTGATTATGATTTTGATAAGGAAGATTGAGGATACGCTGGATGCGGGCCAGCATTGCACCTTTTTGGGAAGCAAAACCAACTGCCAGTGATGGAGTCGACGATACTTGCATTTCCTGGATAGTCATCAGTGCTTTGGCATATCCCAATTGATCACCACACCATGAAACAGCCAGGTCATCAGCACGATTTTCACGTTCCAATCTAACCATTCTTGATATCCACCATGTGATCGGATGATAATAAAAAAGGGTTTCTATAAATGATTGAATCAGATTGGATAAATAATCTCTCCTGACAATGTGGGCAAGTTCATGCGTAAGGATAGCTTCTACTTCCTTTGGATTTAATTGGTTGATAATCCCAATGGGGAAAAGGATTATTGGTTTTAAATATCCAATGGTCAAGGGCGATGGTATCAGGCCAGAGGTAGATACTTCCGGATTTACATTTAAATGCAGCCTTTGAATGATTTGGTCAAGTGTTGACTGAAGTTGTGTTTGTGGAATTGCATTCGTTCGGATATGGTTGATCCAGCCAAGACTTAATACAAGACGAAGTAACAAAATGGTCACTCCTCCTAACCAGATGGTAAGCATCATCGGGATATTCATTTCAAGCCATGCTGATATCCTTTCAGTAAAGGAGAGTTGTTCGGGATGACCGACAAAAATCAGATTGCCGGTGATTTCCGCAATGTCCTTTTCATCCGGCAACATCACGACAAATGTGATGGACGCCATGGCTACAATCAGCCAAAGGGAGATAGTGGATATCGTATACCTCATGTGTGCACTGCGCCCTGGAATGAGGCGAAGAATGATAAATAATAATAACCCTATGAGGGCGATTTGCCAAAGGGAGTGAACAAACGTCCAACCAAGGGCTTTCATACCATCGGATTGCATCCAGGCATTGATTAGGTTCATGATGGTTTATTTTTTTCGAGTTGATCAATAAGGGCTTTGATTTGTGCCAGCTCATCAGGTGTGGTCTTATGGTTGCCCAGGAGTTGCAGGGCGAGCTTAGAGGCGGATCCTTTATAAGCGGCATTGAGAAAACGGTCCAGTAAGGCTGATTGGATATTTCCTTCCCTTACTTCTGCGGTATAGATATGGGTTCGTTGGGAGTCATCACGCTTGAGTAACCCTTTTTCAAACATGATCTGCATGATCTTGAGCGTAGTGGTGTAACCGATTGATTTGTCCTGGTCGTCATTGAGCATGTCATTGATTTCCCGTACCGTCGAAGGGCCTTTTTTCCATAGGATCTGGAGGATTTCCAGCTCACCATCTGTAGGTCTGATATCGTTTGTCATATGTTATACGAAG
>JAGOIB010000093.1 GCA_017995875.1 Saprospiraceae bacterium | reverse complement strand
TGTCAGTTAGCAGCGCGATGCGCCCGCCCCTGCTTGACAAAGCCTCTTCAAAGCGCCTTGCTCGCTTGTCATGAGACAAGCAGATATTGGGTTCAAGTCATGAGACTTGAACCAACGGTTGGGTTCGAATTGCTGAAAGTAGGGGCGTGTTGCACCCGCCCCTACTTTCAGCAATTCAGCGAAATTAAACCAACAAGCTTTTTTCCGGAAAAAAAGAACGGGCTAAACGTATATTGTGCCTGTAGTTTAATTGAAACTCAAAAAGAAGAGCTAAAAACCAACGTATGGAAGCAGAATCCTCGCCTACCCCCCATATCCTCATGGTCAGTGCCGAATGCTACCCTGCCGCCAAAGTTGGTGGACTGGCAGATGTGGTCGGCTCACTGCCAAGGTATCTCAACAAGTCCGGGGAAGCACGCACTGCCGTGATCATGCCAGGCTATCACAACGCCTGGTTGACCCAACAAGAATATCGCGAAGCTCACCTCGGCTCCTTTCATATGGGCAGGGAGTATATTGAATACAGGATATGCCATATCCTCAATGATGAACTTGGCTATGATCTCTATGTGGTGGATATACCCGGCAAGTTTGACAGGCCAGGCGTATATGGCGATCATGCAAATACTTATTACCGTGATGAAATAGAAAGGAACATAGCTTTTCAGCGATCGGTCCTTCATTGGGTACATCAATGGGAGCAACTGCCGGATGTGATTCATTGTCATGACCATCATACGGCTTTGATGCCGTTCATGATGAGCCAATGCCCTGAGTACTGGAGGCTTGGTTTAACCCCTACAATACTGACAATTCACAATGCTGCCTATCAAGGCATGTTTAGTTGGGACAAACAATATCTGCTTCCCGACTTTCCGAGAGATAGGTCCGGCCTGCTTGATTGGGGCCATGTGATCAACTCACTTGCCTGCGGATTGAAATGTGCATGGAGAGTAACAACCGTTTCAGAAAATTACCTGCGTGAACTTCGGGAGACTTCAGGTTTCGGATTACAACCGTTACTTCACAGTGAATGGGGAAAATCACGAGGTGTGGTCAATGGCATTGATTATGATTACTGGAATCCCGCTACCGATCCTTATCTGAAATTGAAGCTGAAGAAAAATGTCGACAAGTGGAAAAAGGATAATAAGGTAAGCTTGTTGACAGAATTGAATATGCCTACCAATCTGCCTCTTCATATTTTCATTGGGCGCATGGTTGGTGACAAGGGCATTGATTTTCTTGCAAGCCTGATCTACAAATACATGATCTATCGCAGGGATGCCTGCTTTATCATCCTTGGTACAGGCGACGGACAGATAGAAGATCAGTGCCGGATGCTGGAGAGAAATTTCGCACCACATGTGCGATCACTCATTATGTACAATGAAGGCGTGGCGCATCGTCTCTACGCCGCAGCAGATTTTCTGTGGATGCCTTCCCGCACAGAGCCATGCGGACTCAATCAAATGTATTCAATGCGCTATGGAACAGTGCCTATCGCACGCGCTACAGGAGGCTTGCTCGATACGATTGAACCCTTTGACGGGAACAGTGGGGATGGCTTCCTATTCCGTGATCTTGAAGATTATCAAGGTATGTGGGGCATCGAAAGTGCTGCAAAACTATTCTCCATGCCTGAACTGCTCTCTTCCGTCCGACAAAAAATAATGCACAATGATCTTTCATGGGAACAATCAGCAGCAAAATATCTGCATATTTATAATGAAATAATACCTGGCTAGTACTATGCGCAATCTTAACCGAGAAGTTATCTGTGTAATCCTGGGTGGTGGTGCCGGATCACGACTCTACCCTCTCACTGCCCGCAGATCCAAACCTGCTGTTCCGCTCGCAGGCAAATACAGGCTGATAGATATTCCGATCTCCAATTGTCTCAATTCGGGATACAACAGGATATTCGTATTGACACAATTTAACAGCGCATCACTCAACCGGCACATCAAAAATTGTTATCACTTTGATGCTTTCGGCCAGGGATTTGTGGACATCCTCGCTGCAGAACAAACGCCCACCAACAAGGATTGGTTTCAGGGCACAGCTGACGCTGTACGACAAGTCATGACCCGTATTGATGAGTATGATTATAACTATGTGCTGATCCTGTCAGGTGACCAGTTATATCAAATGGATCTGGCGTCTTTTGTACAACAACACATCGAAAAAGATACAGAGCTCACGATTGCTACAATTCCTGTAGTTGCTGAAGAGGCAACAGGTTTTGGTATCATGAAAGTGAACCAGAATAATGAGATAGAGAAATTTATCGAAAAACCTTCTCATGATATCCTGGACGAATGGACATCGGATGTTTCTGATAAGTATGCTGCTGAGAAAAAGAATTATCTCGCCTCCATGGGTATCTATTTATTTAAAAAAGAAACCCTGAAGCAACTTTTCGCCCTCAATCCCAATGAAGATGATTTTGGAAAAGGGATTATTCCATTTGCCATCAACAAGTTTTATAAAGTACACAGCTATGCATATGATGGCTATTGGACGGACATCGGGACAATACGCTCATTCTTTGAAGCCAACCTTGAACTTGCGATGCCGTTACCGAGATTTAATCTGTATGATGCGCACAATCCGGTATTTACACGTTCAAGAATGTTGTCGCCTTCGAAACTATTAGGCACCAATTGTACCAATGTACTGATCGGCGATGGATGTATCATCAATGCCAGAGAAGTAAGTCAATCTGTCATTGGTATTCGGTCGAGAATTGGAAGAGGATCAGTAGTGCGTCGAGTGATCATGATGGGAATGGATGCGTATGAAAATCTGGAAGATGTGACTTCGCATAAGATCATTCCTATGGGCATCGGTGAAGACTGTCATATAGAGAATGCGATATTGGATATCAACTGTCGCATTGGTAATGGAGTAATCATCAGGGGCAGTACAAATCTTAAGGATATGGAGACCGAGACGTATTCCGTAGTAGATGGTATCGTCGCGCTAAAAAAATCTGTAGTGATTCCAGCAGGTACAAGGATAGGGGATGTTTAAGAAGGGACTGCATCGCATGAATTATAGATCAAACTGAAATGAAACAAATCATCATCCCTGTAGATCTTTCCAGAAATTCGAAAGAAGCGCTGCGTTATGGCGTCCATCTGGCAGCAAATGCTAAAGCGACAATTACAATCGTCCATTGTTTTAGTCTTCTTCATAAAGCTGTAATTCATACCACGAAGAAAGGTCATATGGAAAAGGATCCGGACAAGTGGATCCAGAAACGTATCCTCAAGATCAACAAGAAACAACCTGGACTCGAAGTAGATTATAAGATCATCAAAGGTGATGTGATTGACAGTGTGCGGAGATTAGTAGATACAACCGGCGCTGATCTTGTCGTGATGGGATGTCAAGGGACTATGGAAAACCCGGAAACATTTCTTGGCTCAACTGCAGGTGCCATAGTAAAGACAACCAACATACCTGTCTTGCTCGTGCCGCCAGGATTCAAATTCAGAGGTATCGAAAGGGTCGTCTTTGCTGCCAAGAACCCGTTTGTCAGGGACATCAGGACGCTAGATCCGATAAAGGCAATCAAGGAAATATTCACACCACATGTCCAGCTTCTTCACCTTGGGGCAGGCTCTGAGCCCATGCCAGAAGGAAGCACCAGCATCTTGCAGCTCATTCATGACATCACACGGTATGGAAATGACAATTTCAATGAGAGTATCCATGAATACCTTACACAGTATCATGCTGATCTGCTGTGTGTTATAAGACGAAAAAGGGGATTTCTTGAAAAAACCCTTGGTCCAACGCGCACGCCGGCAGAGAAATTCAATTCGCCGATCCCTGTCCTGGTCCTGATAGGTGAGGATTGAGCGTATATCGGTGAGCTGACGACCACTAGTAGAATGATATTTGGCGCTTTAGGAATACGACCTACCTTTGCGCATTCTTTTTAGACAGGTAAAACCATACATGGAACGTAATCATATAATAGGCTTTGTACTCATTTTCGCCCTTCTTTTGACCTGGACTTTCGTCAATTCTCCTTCGAAAGAACAGCAGGAAGCAATGAAACAAAGGCAGGACAGCCTCAATCGGGTTGAAATACTGAAGGACTCAATCACCAAAGAAACAGTCGAAGCAGAGAAAGCTACCCAACCAATCGATTCTGCCGCTCTGGCCACGCAATATGGCACTTTTGCTACTGCCGCCACCGGAACAGGTGAGACTGTACGTCTTGATAATGAGTTTTTTACGATAGATTTTAATTCTAAAGGGGGAAAGATTTCCAAGGTAGATCTGAAGAAATACCAAAAAGTCCAGGTCGACGACCAGAAGAAGGAGTTCAAGGTACCCCTCTATTTGCTGGATGACCCGAAAGATGTCTGGGATATTTCTATTCCTGCTATTCGAGGCGAACTTCACACTAAGGATTTGATTTTTCAACCTAAAGTGGATGGTCAAAAAATAACCTTTACTGCCATCGGAGAACAAGGCGAACAAATCATCCAGGAATATACACTGACGGATAATCCGTATGAAATCGTTTATAGTTTCCGCATCGAAAATGGCGCCAATTTTATCGGCAGTGGCGCGAAGACCGGAAAGCTAACATGGATCAACCAACTGGATAAAATTGAGAAAAACTTCAATTTTGAAAGAACCTATTCGACCGTTTACTACAAGGAGAATACAGAATCAGTTGATTATTGCAATTGCCGCGGTGATGCAGTAGAAAACCTGAGCACGCAACCGATTAAATGGTTTGCACACGCCAATCAGTTTTTCAATAGCTCCCTCATCGCTGATGAATCATTTGAGGGTGGTGTATTTGAAACAAAAATGTTGCCTGTAACGGAAGACAATCTGAAAACGACAACGGCCATCGTTGGCTTTCCATTGAAAGCTGGCGGCGTAGCGACCAACATGAAGATGTATATCGGTCCAAATGACTTTGAAAATCTTCGTCACTATCATGTCAATCTTGAAGATGTAATTCCTTTTGGAAAAAGCATTTTCGGATCCATCAATCGTTGGGTTATACGTCCGGTGTTCAATTTCCTGATTGGTTTCATTGGAAGCAAAGGGTTTGTTATCCTCTTGTTGACATTGCTTGTGAAACTTGCACTCTTTCCATTGTCTTACAAGATGCTGCAGAGTCAGGCTAAAATGTCTGCGCTCAAGCCTTCTCTTGCCGGATTGAAAGAGAAGTACAAGGATGATATGCAGAAGCAGCAGATGGAGACGATGAAAGTATACAGGGAGTATGGCGTCAATCCATTGGGTGGATGTTTCCCTGTTGTCTTACAGATGCCTGTGTGGTTTGCGCTCTATCGCTTTTTCCCTGCATCGATCGAATTCAGGCAAGCTTCGTTTCTCTGGGCAACGGACTTGTCTTCGTATGACGTGTTTTTTAATCTGCCATTTGACATACCCTACTTTGGTGCACATGTCAGTATGCTAACTTTGTTGTGGGCCGCAAGTACCGTTGCGTATACCTATTACAATATGCAAAATATGGACATGTCCAACATGAACCCTGCCTTGAAATACATGCAATACTTCATGCCGGTGATGTTCCTTGTGTTCTTCAACAGTTATGCATCCGGTCTGACCCTGTATCTATTGTATTCCAATTTGCTCAACATTGTACAAACCGTAGGGGCCAGGAAATTTCTGTTTGATTCGGAAAAGATCATGGTGGGGCTCAATAAGAATAAAGAGAAACCTAAGAAAGAAGGTGGCTTCCAGGCCAGATTAGAAAAAGCTATGAAAGAACAACAGCGATTAGCAGAGGCCCGCAAAACACCACCATCGGGAAATACGCCGAAGAAGAAAAATTAATCATTTCAACGCAGCAGCGTAGTCGATTAAGAACATGACGAAAAGCCATAACAGTCAAAATGGACTTGTGGGAGTTGTTGGTGCCGGAAGTTTTGGCCTGACAGTCGCGCAACTATTGGCTGTAGGCAATGATGTTCTATTATTTGCAAGGGATCCTGAAGTCGTCAGGACCATCAATGAAACCAGAACATTGTTGGGCGTTAAGCTATCCCCCAGAATTACGGCTGTTTCCTCTTATGCACAAATTGCAGAATCGTGCGAAGTGATTTTCCCGGTAGTGCCATCTGATGATTTCAGAAACATGATGAAAAATCTTGGGCCGCTACTTTCTCCACGGCACATTCTTATCCACGGCACGAAAGGCCTTGATACCTTGAAAGTGAAGGATGTGATGACTTTCAGTGGCAAGCTGACACGCGAGGATGTCAACACGATGTCGAGAGTGATTACCCAGGAAAGCAATGTCATGCGCGTCGGTTGCCTCTCCGGTCCGAACCTAAGCAAAGAAATTCTTGAAGGCCAACCTACCGCAACGGTGATCGCCAGTGAGTATGATGAGGTCGTGAAGATTGGCATTGAAGTATTGTCCAGTAAAAAAATATTTGTGTTTGGCTCCTCCGACATCCTTGGCGCTGAACTGGCCGGTGCTTTTAAAAATATCATCGCAGTTGGATCCGGTTACCTGCGTGGTAAAGGACTGGGCAAAAATGTCCAGGGGCTTTTTATCACCCGCGGGCTACATGAAATTGCTTATTTCGGAGGATTGCTCGGTGCGGATAAAGCTGCTTTTCTGGGGACTGCCGGCATTGGCGATTTGATCGCAACGGCGACAAGTTCCAGTAGCAGAAATTTCAATTTTGGCTTCCAGCTGGGTGAGGGAAAAAGCTTGAAAGAAGTACTGGAGACTTCCGAGGAATTGGCTGAAGGTGTGCGTACACTTAAGATCGCTTACCTCCTGGCCAAAACCGAAAAGACCCGGTTACCGATCATAGAGACACTCTATAAAATCGTTTATGAAAATCTGCCTTTCGAAGTGGCACTCGATTATCTCATGAGGTATCCTTATTCCAAAGATGTATCCATACACCTCTGAAAGGCTCAAAATGGGCTAAATGGAGCCATTACCTTCGTCTAAAAAGGAACTGCCAGGGTACTTATATATTTATTTTCGCCCCAATAGTGCGGTTACTCTATATTTGATACCTTATTCTTGAAACGTATATGAAGATTTCGCAATTATTAGGACTAGGGACGACGACCGATCAGAAGAGTGTGGACTTCCTGGAAAATGCCATGATCAAAGAAACCCAACCGGGTTTTGACTATCTGAAATTTAAACAGTCAGTCGAACAACTGGCTGGTTTGAAACTCGATGTTCCTACTTCGCTCAAATCTGCTTTTGTCACAGCCTCAACCATGGGTGTCACCAAAGACTCCTTGCTACAATCCGCGCGGCATTACCTGACGATCCTGGGCGATGAGAAGAAACAATTTGACCAGGCACTGAACAATCAGGTACAGCAACGCATTGATTCAAAGAAAGCTGAACTTCAACAATTGCAGAACCAGATAGAAGAAAACAAGCGGCAGATTGCCAAACTTGAAAAACAAATTGTGGAATTTCAAGGACAGATTGCGCGTTCTGATGAAGGCGTCGCGGAAGCGAAGGCATCTATTGAGCAAACTAAAATAAAATTTGAAAATACATACCAGCAGTTTGTCTCAGCCATAGAGCTGGACATAACAGCTATTCAGCAAAACTTATAAAAAACGATCTATGACTACTTCTGCACCAGATTTCAGCGGTAACTTATCTAAGCCAAAATCATTTTGGGGAAGACCTGAAGGAAAGACAGGCCTCTTCTTTATGTTGGCCATACTTGCCGGACTAGGCTATGTATTGGTAAAATTCCTTCCTCAGATTGTAGCCTTCGCTTCTTCCCTCTTAGGTCTCGTTGTAACCTTACTAGTCCTGGGAGCAATCATTTATATGGTACTCGATCCTAAGATGAGGACCCTGGTAAGTTATATGTACAAGAGCGTGATGCGCTCCGTAACAAGCTGGTTTATTACGCTTGATCCAAT